>JAFUOL010000024.1 GCA_017481865.1 Clostridia bacterium
AGTATTTGTATTATCGTTGTTCGCTTCTTATTTATTAAGTAAAATACAATTCATAATTGAGAAATTTTTTTCTTTTATTTATAAGTTGATTCAAAAAAATCCCTAAAATACAATTCAAACGCAATAATTGCACTAGTAAGGGTCAGTGCACCCACTTTAAAGAGAGATTTAACGCTGAGAAAACTACGTTAATTTCAGCGTCCATTCCCGTTATTTCAATGTTTTTCTTCTTATCCCTCGTATTTCTCTTTAGTCTCCGAAAGTCTCATAAATGGTTGACCCGATGATGAGAAATACGGAGAGAAAATTGGAGAAAAAGAGAAAGAAAAAGGAGGGTCAAATGGGAGGAAAAATTGGATGGGATGAGGATAAAAAAATTTGCCCCGTTGACGATAAAAAGGGTTGCCTTTTGATATTTTATAAACAATTTATCCCCACCGAGTAATCGGTGGGGATTTTTCTGTATTGCATACTCTTGGATTTTTTTGTATAATGACATAGAAATATATTTAAAAAGTTGTTGCTTCTCAAAAAAAGAGGACTTAATTTGAAAGAAATCCCACTATACCGATCGCAGTATAGTGGGATTTTTGTATGTAGTATGAATGTTTTTTAAACGTTCTCGCCGGCTTCTCTTGCTTTATCAAGCTTGGTGTTGCGGAAGTAAAGGGCAACGTCAATAGAAATCTCGATAAAGTTAAGAACATAGAAGAAAAAGCTTAAAAAGAATATAAATCCTGTGCTTCCCATAGCTACAACCTGTATAATCTTACGGGCAATGCCGAAAGCGTAACCTATCAAAAGGAAAACCTCAAAGAAAAGGCTCTTACCCTTTGCGGTACGGGAAATAAGGGATTTACGGATTGAAATAGGCCATGAAAGACCGAAGCAGAAAATGGTCAGCGCTTCAAAAAGGTCGGTAATCATTGAAAGTTCCATGATGATTTCTCCTCAAAATTAAATGTTATTTTGGTTAGTGTAGTTAGGTAAAAGCTTGGGAGATACAGAGTCGGTTTCAATTCCTGCCGACTTGATTTCGTTCTCAAACTTTGCAATATGGTCAAGAGTTAAATTGCCTACAGTAGTCTCCTTAGCTGCCTTTGCCGCATTTATACCAGCACTTCTGCCGAATACAATAATATCAAGCAGAGAGTTACCCATAAGACGGTTTTTACCGTGAATTCCTCCGACAGCCTCACCTGCAACAAACAGGTTCTTAACGTTTGTGGTCATACCGTCGGGAGTAATGTCAAGACCGCCGTTTTGATAGTGAAGTGTGGGATAAACGAGGATGGGCTCCTTGCGGATATCGATACCGTATTTCTCAAACATACGCATCATAGCAGGTATGCGCTTTTCGATTGTACCCTCACCGCCGATTTTCTCAATCATAGGAGTATCAAGCCAGACGCCGAGGCCATTTCCTGTATCTACACCGTTGCCTCTGGCACCGCATTCACGGATAATGGAGGCTGCCGCAACGTCACGGGTTTCGAGCGGGTGCATAAATACTTCGCCGTTGCCGTTTACAAGCTTAGCGCCTAAAGAGCGAACTTTCTCGGTAACAAGAGCACCGAAAATCTGCTCGGGGTAAGCCGCACCTGTGGGGTGGTACTGTAAAGTTTCTGCATAAAGGAGCTTTGCGCCTACACGGTAGCCCAGAACCAAACCGTCAGCCGTAGCGCCGTAATGGTTGGAGGTGGGGAAGCCCTGATAGTGCATACGTCCAGCACCGCCGGTAGCAATAATAACTGTCTTAGCCTTAGCTACAAGCAGCTCCTTGGTTTCCATGTTCATAAGAACAGCACCTGCGGCATTGCCGTTTTCATCCAATATAAGCTCAATAGCAGAGGTAAAGTCTACTACGGGAATATTGCGGTTGAGAACCTCATCACGAAGGGTTCTCATAATCTCGGCACCCGAATAGTCCTTTGCGGCATGCATACGCTTGCGTGATGTACCGCCACCATGGGTGGTAATCATTGTGCCGTCAGCATCCTTATCAAACTCAACACCTAAATTGCTGAGCCACTGAATAGCCTCGGGAGCATCGCAAACAAGCTTGGAAAGCAGGTCACGCTTTGCGGCAAAGTGTCCGCCGCCGAAAGCATCAACAAAGTGGATAGCAGGGGAGTCATTGGGCTTGTCAGCTGCCTGAATTCCGCCCTCTGCCATCATGGTGTTAGCATCGCCTATACGAAGCTTTGTAACTATCATAACGTCAGCGCCGGCCTCATTAGCTTCAATTGCCGCAGATGCACCTGCACCGCCGCCTCCGATGATGAGTACATCAACATCATAATCGGGTTTACTTAGGTTAACACTATCAGCAGTAATGCGGCTGTGAGCCTGTAACATTTCAGCTAATTCGGTGGGAACCTTTTCGCCCTTGTTGGGACCTATCTTAAGCTCGGCAAACTCATCCTTTTTATAGTCGGGATGATATTCAGCCAGCAAGTCCTCTTTTTGCTTTGCGGTCATACGTTCAGGCTCTAAGGCGATATTCTTTTCTCTTGCCGCCTCAACTGCGGCTATGGATTTCTGAAATTTTTCCGAATACATATACGCTTGCCTCCTTACTTCTCAATCTCACGGGTGTTATAGAGCTCTTTCATTTCGTCAATCGGCTTTTGCATTAAAGCCTCGATAAGCTCTTCAAAGGTACCGTCCTTGATTTCCTTAACACGGTCCTCAAGGTGTCCGCACTCGGGAGCTAAGTACTTACCGTTAATTCTGCGGGCAAGCATTGCAACCTGCGGATGAGAAATACCTGCAGGGCAACGAGATGAACAAACACCGCACATTACGCAGTCAAAGGACTCCTCGGCGCACTTTTCAAAGTCACCTCGCTGAGCATAAGCTATGTACTGCATAACGTTAAGTCCCTGAGTACAGCTCTTGGTACAGGCGTTACAGCCGATACAAGCGTAAATTTCGGGGTATAACTGCATCATAACAGCCTCGGTAGGCTTAATTTTCTCCATGTCGTAGACCTGCTTAACAAGGGGGAAAAAGGGGAGGGTTGCGATATACATATTGTCCTCAACCTTGGTCTGGCAGGCAAGACAAGCCTTTAATTCACGGTCGCCCTTTATGCGGTATATAGTAGCGCAGGCACCGCAGAAGCCGTTACGGCATCCGCAACCGCGTACTAACTGGTAACCGGCATATTCCATTGCGCTCATAATGGTTAAATTATCCGGTACTTCATATTTTTTTCCGAAAAGGAAAATATTTACCATATTATCCATACTATTACTCCTTATCAATACTCATCCGGCAGCTCATCAAGCTCGTCAAAACGGAAAACCGGACCGTCTTTACAAATATATTTGGAACCTACATTACATCTGCCGCATTTGCCGACACCGCACTTCATACGCATTTCAAGTGTGGTATAAATCTGTGTTTTCTCAAATCCGAGAGAGTAAAGACCGTCCAAAGTGAATTTAATCATTATAGGAGGTCCGCACAGAATAGCGGTTTTATCGGTATCAAAGCCTAATTCCTTTACGTAGTTGGGAACAAAGCCTACATGACCGTCCCAACCCTCCTGCTCACGGTCGATAGTAAGGTGAACGTTCACATTATCGTCACCGCACCATTCGTCGATTATCTCTTTATAATCAAGCAGGTCATCCTTACTGCGTGAGCCGTAAACAATATCAATCTTACCGTAACGGTCACGGTAGTGACGGCAGTAATTTATAACAGAACGTAAAGGTGCAAGGCCTACACCGCCGGCGATGAAAAGCAAATTCTTTCCTGCAAATTCATCATCTACGGGGAAGGGATTGCCGTAGGGTCCACGTATGGTTATTTGCTGACCCACCTCTGCCTGATGAAGCCACTCTGTAACACAGCCGCATTTCTTTATGGAAAATTCCATAAATTCGGTGTTAGTGGGGGAGGAGGTGATAGAGAACATAGCCTCACCTACACCGGGAATAGAAAGCATAGCACATTGACCGGGACGGTGCTCAAAAGGCTTTACACCGTCGGGAGTGACAACACGAAAGGTTTTAATGTCAGGTGTGTCGATACGTATATCGGTAATAACACCCAATTTCGGGATTAAGGTTTCTGTACGGTTATTCATTTTCCCTGACCTCCCATAGTTTTCATAACTTTAGCGATATTCATAGATATCGGGCATTTTGATATACAACGTCCGCAACCTACACAGCTGAACAGACCGTCATTATTTTCAGGATAATACACTAATTTGTGCATAAAGCGCTGACGGAAACGTTCCTTTTGTGTAAGACGGGGCTGACCTGCCGACATCTTTGTAAAATCGGAATACATGCAGGAATCCCAGCAACGGAAACGTACTACGCCGTTACCTGTATTGAAATCCTTAATGTCATAGCACTGACAGGTGGGGCATACAAAAGTACATGTGCCGCAACCGAGACAAGCCTCTGACAGGGTATCCCACTCGGGAGCGTCAAAAAACTCTTTGGTTTTGCCTGCGCCGAATTTATCAGTAGTGAGTCCTGCTAAAGGAAGCTTATCCATTATAGCCGAAACTTCTGCTTTTTGGGCATTTACGGCTGTTTCATCACATTCCTCGGTAAGAGAATTTAACTTTTTCAAAAGCTCAGCACCCTTATCGGTATTGCTCTGCAAGAAAAGCTCAGTTTCGGTTTTCCAAACGGATATATCGCCCGAAGGCTCTGTTGGGTCGATGCCGAATGTTTTACAGAAACAGGTTTCAGACGGTCTTGTGCAAGCGGCGGAAATAATTATTCCGTGCTCACGGCGGGATGCATAGTAGCTGTCAACAGGCTCTTTTAAGAAAACTCTGTCAAGCACGTCAAAGCTCTTAACATCACAGGCACGTACACCGAAAATTACGAAATCCTCGGTTTCGCTTCTGTTGTCAATAATTTCGATATTCTTACCCTGAGTTTTAAAGCTCATAAGGTCCTCGGTTTGAGGGAAAAAGAATTCCTTTGGGCTCTTTACGGTGTTTAAAGCATTACTCCATTTAACACCCTCTGTCCACTGGGTATATTTGGTCTTACCGTCCGCACCGTCAGCCGGGAGGTATAATTTAGCCTCTTTTGCGATTTCGGCAAAAATCAAATCTATTTTTTCAAGGGAACACTTACGCATTTTCGCCACCCCTTTCAAAAACTTCACCGGGTTCCAAATCCTCTGTAGTATAGTTTACAAGGGGAGCACGGCTGCCAACCTCGGCACCTGCCTGATATTCGCCGTAAAATTCGTTAATATCCTTAATAAATTTACGGTTAAGCAGATGTAAGGGAATATTTTGGGGACATACACGTGAACATTCGCCGCAGTCGGTACAGCGACCTGCTACGTGGAAAGCACGGATAATATGGAACAGCTTTTCCTCAAAGCTATTAGCCGGAGCCTTGTTTTCTACACCTGAATTGGGGTTATCGAATACGCATTTTTCGCAGGTGCAGGCAGGGCAAGCGTCACGGCAGGCGTTACAGCGAATACAACGTGAAAGCTCGTTCTGCCAGAAAGCAAAGCGCTCATCAGGGGTCATAGCCTCCAGCTTTGCAACCTCGTCAAAACGGTCGGATTCTAAAACCTCGCCGTCCTCGCCCAAAAGCTCGTCGAAAGCAACGTGCTTTTTACTCTTGCAGTTTACACAGCGTTCTTGCAGTACGTCCTTGGGGTCAATTTCAACTGTGCCGTTATATAAGGTGTTTACAGTAATCTTTTCACCGCAGTCGATAGAAAGTATACCGTCTCCGCACTGAGCCTTAACCTTTTCAACATCAGCCATACCCTCGCAGGGGATACCTACGGCATAAACTTTTTCACGGTCAAAACGGTGCTCGGTCAAAAGCTGGTTAAAGCTATAGGTATCACAAGGCTTTAAGAAAACGAGGATATTACCGTCTAATTTTCTTGTTTTGGAAACCAAGTATTTTGAAAAGTTAGCGCCGCAGAAATCGTTCCATACGAAATTCTCTCTTAAATCGGCTTCGCTTTCAAATACGGCAGGCGTGATATCATAATCAAACTCACCTTTTTTCCAGCCGAGAACGTATTTAACCTTTTCGGCTGAAAGCAGAGAAGCTGCTTTGTCA
>JAFUOL010000025.1 GCA_017481865.1 Clostridia bacterium
AAGAAGAAATCCGCAAAAATCCGCCAAGAGTGGCGTAAAAGAGAAATACGGCGTAGCCTTTATCGGCTACACCGTATCCTACATACCCGACTGTCCTTAGCCACCTCTGGCTAAAGTCGACAGGATTTTCGTTTTGGCAGGGGTAGAAGGACTCGAACCCTCACAAACGGTTTTGGAGACCGGTGTGCTACCATTGACACCATACCCCTATGTAATAGTTTATTATAAATTCAATAATAAGATGTCTAATAAAAAATAAAAGCTTATTTGGTGGGGCGTCAGGGACTCGAACCCCGGACCGACCGGTTATGAGCCGGTTGCTCTAACCAACTGAGCTAACGCCCCAAACAAGCAAGAATTATTATACCATAAATTACTGATTTGTCAATACCAAAATTTAAAAAAATTAAAGTTTATGGCTCACGTGGATTTGAAAATCGGCGGTACTCGTCTTTAAAGGCTTTCAGGTAGTTGCGGCTTATATGTATTGACTGCCCGTTTTTAAGAAAAATCTGCTCGTTATTATATTTTTCTACAAAATTCAGGTTCACAACAAATGCCCGATTTATCTTTGAAAAATGATTTTTCGGTAGCACTCCGAACACTCTCGCCATTGTACGGTTACAGCTTAAAATTTCGCCTTTAAGGTGAACAAAACAATGCTTATTGTCAGCCTCCAAAAAATAAATTTCATTTGTATTAAGGCAGACGGTGTCCTCACCGCATCTGAGCCAAAGGGGATAATCTGTTCCATACCGCTTAAAATAGTCGTTCAGAGTTTCAAAAAGAGTGTTGCGACTTAAAGGCTTTATCAAAAAGCGGTAAGGAGTTACCTTAAAAGCCTCGAACACAAAATCCGTGTATTCGCTGACAAATATAATAGCTGTGTCAGAGTTACTGCGGCGGATATTCTCGGCGGTTTTCATTCCGTTTATGCCGTTAAGTCTGTAGCCTAGAAAAATCATATTATAATTTATTCCTGATGAGGTAAGGGTTTCACCCGAATCGTAGCAATCGGCAACAATGTCGATACGGAAGTGCTCGGCGTAAATATATATCATATTTTTAACTGTTTCGACAAATTTTCTGTCCCAATCACACAATGCAATTCTCATCTTAAAACAACCGCTTATAAAAAGGGAAGCTTTCTTTTGCTCCCAAATTCTGACCTTTCGCTCCATTTTATGTTGACAACCTTTCTTTTAACTGTTTTAATTAGCGAAAGGTTGCGTTTAATGTAATTCGCTATCCTTTAATAGGCGGTCTGCTGTGACGAAGCAGACCGCTTTTTTGTTACGTTCTTTTTTACATTATTATACAATATGCATTAGAAAATGTCAATATTTATCTTTTAAAATGCTTTTTTTGCTTTTTACTCTCCAAAAAGTACCTTTAACTCCATAAAACGACAATATTCTTCTACCGTCGGTTAAATTGCAAAAAGTCGGAAAAGAGTTGATGCGGATTTTGGTGACAGCAGGGCAGGTCTAAGGCTGAAAATTTAAAAAAATAAAAGTCAAATGTTTACAAAACATCAGCTTTTTTCTTTCTCTTAGTGAAAGGAATGGTTGAGATGTGTAACAGTGTACTTTTAAGGCTTATTGAAAGGTTTCGTTTGAACGATATGGAGGCTTTTCCTCTTATATATAACGAATTTCAGATGCTAATACATTTTTATTCGGGAAAAATCGGGGAGGAGGATGCGTCGCAAGAGCTGACTGTGTTCTTGCTGGAACTGCTTTATGAACTGGATATTTCCAAATTCAAGCCCGATACTTCACAGGGGCTTAAAAGATACATTGCGGTATCGCTGAGAAATAAATACATAGCTATTTCAAAGGAAAAGCAGAAAAATGAAATACTGCTTTTACAGCTTTATGATGACGATATATTTTACAGTGATGGCGGCGAAAATAACATTTTTGTAAAAGAGATTTTAGCTAAGCTTTCTCATAAGCAGAGGCTTATTATAATTTACAAATACATATATAACTATAGCGATGCCGAGATTTCGGTATTACTCAACATCAGTCGTCAGGCGGTGAACCGACTTAAAAATCGGGGTATTGAAAATTTGAGGAAATTCTACCTGCAGGGGTGATCAAAATGATAATTTACAGGGTTAGAAAAAGCTTTGATGATATAAAATCGCAAACGGGAGCTTTCTTTATTTTTGAGAATGCCGTAAATAAAGCCTATAAAACCAGGCGCAATGTTTATGACGACTGTAAAAATTGCGTTTGGAGTTATATAGATAACAAAAATGAACGGAGGAAATTAAGAAATGAAAGGTCCTTACAAAGGAAAATTCAAGGTAACACAGGAGTTTAAAGGCTCGGCGCATGACGGGCTTGACCTTGTGGGACTGACAGACAAAAAAATTTACAGTACCGTAAACGGCACCGTAGAAAGGGCAGGATGGGAGAATTCTCAAAACAAAAAGCAGGGCTTCGGGCTTTACGTAAGGATAAAGCAATCGGACTCTGTTGACAGGTACTATTTCGGGCATTTGTCCGAAATTGCCGTAAAGACGGGGCAAACCGTTAAAGCGGGTGATTTGCTGGGAACGGAGGGCAGTACCGGTAACTCCACAGGCTCACATTGCCATTACTGCGTAAGGGGCAATGCTTCCAAAGCGGAGATAAAGGATGTTTGTGCTATCAGCGGAATACCCAATAAAATCGGTACATATGAAAGCAGTGCTCAAAAAAATGTCTCGGAGCTCGCAGAGGAGGTTATAAAAGGTATATGGGGTAATGGTGAGGAAAGACGGAAAAAGCTTTCAGAGGCAGGTTATGACCCCGACACGGTACAGCAGGAGGTCAACCGACTTTTAGGTACAAAAAGTAACAGTACTAAAAAATCCGTAGAGACCGTAGCAAAGGAAGTAATAGCCGGAAAATGGGGCAACGGAAGCGAGCGAAAACAGCGCTTAACGGCGGCAGGGTATGACTACAATGCCGTTCAGCAGACGGTAAACAGATTATTGAAATGAGGTCTATGAATGAACAAGGAAAAGCTTATAAAATGGTCAAAGGCGGCAGGAATACGTGCGGTAAAGACTATGGCGCAAACGGCTATAGCCTCTATCGGAACCTCCGCCGCTTTGGGGGAGGTTAAATGGCTGCTCGTGTTAAGCACCTCCGCTCTGTCGGGACTTTTGTCGGTGCTCACAAGTGTTGCAGGTCTGCCAGAGCTTAAAGCTTAGTAAAAGCAGATTTACCTTTTTGATACTAAAACAACGGAGGCACTAAAATCAGTGTCTCCGTTGTTGTTAATTTCTGCTGAAGTCCTCTAAAATAAGACCCTCGTTGCGTTCAAGCGCCCAGTTGATATTCCAGTCGCTTGTGAAAATCAGCAGGTTATTTCCCTTAAAATCCTGCACCCACTTAGTGTCGGAGGTAAGGTTTAATTTCTTAATATCTATATCCTTATTCACTACCCAGCGTATATACTGATAGGGCAGGTCATTACGGATAACATCAACATTGTACTCATTCTTAAGGCGGTGTTCCAGCACTTCAAACTGAAGCACACCTACAACACCTACGATAACACGCTCCATACCCGAGTTCGGCTCATGGAAAATCTGAATAGCACCCTCTTGGGCTATCTGCTCAACACCCTTTACAAACTGCTTTCTCTTTAAGCTGTCCTTTTGTTCAATCAGGGAGAAATGTTCAGGCGCAAAGGTGGGTATACCCTCGAATTTTACCTTGTGCTTAGCAGAACAAACCGTATCACCGATGGAATAAATGCCGGGGTCGAACACACCGATAATATCGCCTGCATAGGCTTCGTTTACTATCTGCCTTTCATCAGCCATCATCTGCTGCGGCTGGGATAGGCGGACGGGCTTGCCTGCCTGAACGTGAAAGTAGTCGGCTCCCCGCTCGAATTTTCCTGAGCAGATACGGAAAAATGTAATTCTGTCACGGTGGTTCTTATTCATATTCGCCTGAATTTTAAATGCGAATGCCGAAAAATTCTCGTCAAAGGGGCTTACTTCCTCATCTCCCGATAATCTCGGCAGGGGGGAGGTAGTCATTTTAAGGAAGTTTTCAAGGAATGGCTCAATACCGAAATTGGTAAGCGCCGAACCGAAAAAGACGGGGCTTAATTGACCGCAACGCACCTTATCGAGGTCAAATTCAAAGCTTGCACCGTCCAAAAGCTCTATCTGGTCTACAAGCTCTGCTCGCTGGTATTCGCCAATAAGCTCATCAAGCTTATTTATATCGGTAATATCACATTCTATAGGCTTAATTCTGTCCTGACCACGGTGAAACTCGTTAAATGTGAGTATCTCCCGCTTGTCACGGTCGAAAACGCCCTTAAAGCTTACTCCGCAGCCGATAGGCCAGTTGACGGGATATGTGCCTATTCCGAATTCCTTTTCAAGCTCGTCTAACAATTCAAATGGGTCACGTGCCTCTCGGTCAAGCTTATTTATAAATGTAAAAATCGGAATATGTCTGCGTGCGACAACCTTGAAAAGCTTTCTTGTCTGTGCTTCGATACCCTTAGCCGCATCTATAACCATTACAACACTGTCCGCCGCCATCAATGTACGGTAGGTATCCTCCGAGAAGTCCTGGTGACCGGGGGTATCGAGAATATTTATACAGTAACCCTCATACTCGAACTGCATTACAGAGGAGGTTATGGAAATACCTCTCTGCTTTTCAAGCTCCATCCAGTCACTGACCGCATGCTTTGCTGTAGCCTTGCCCTTTACGGAGCCTGCTGTCTGAATAGCTCCTCCGTATAAGAGAAATTTTTCGGTCAATGTGGTTTTACCTGCGTCAGGGTGGGAAATTATCGCAAATGTGCGCCGTCTCTCGATTTCGTGCTTTAAATCCGCCACGGTAATGCTCCTTTTTAGTGAAAAGTGAATAGGTAATAAGTAAGCCCTAAAGGCTGTCACCTTTAGGGCTCTGGTGCCGATGACCGGACTTGAACCGGTACGGTATCGCTACCGAGGGATTTTAAGTCCCTTGTGTCTGCCTATTCCACCACATCGGCATATGATACATAATATAACATCAAAGCCGATTTGTCAAGGTTTTTTTATTGTAAGAAAAATAAATTTCTGCCATTTGCAATTTTTTTGAATTAAATTATTTACAACCGTAAAAAAAAGTGGTATTATATTACCTGTATGAGACTGCCTATACCTTTTTTTGGCGGTAAGCTCTCACAAATTATATTTAGGAGGAATTTTTGGTGTCCAGAAAATTCAAAACCATGGATGGTAATAACGCTGCGGCTCATGTTTCCTATGCGTTTACCGAAGTAGCCGGAATTTATCCGATTACACCGTCCAGTCCTATGGCTGACTATGTTGATCAGTGGTCGGCTCAGGGACTTAAAAACATCTTCGGCACAACCGTTAAGGTTGCCGAAATGCAGTCCGAAGCAGGTGCCGCAGGTACAGTTCACGGTTCACTCGCAGCCGGTGCTCTTACCACTACCTACACCGCTTCTCAGGGTCTTTTGCTTATGATCCCGAACATGTACAAGATCGCCGGCGAATTACTGCCTTGCGTTTTCCATGTATCGGCTCGTTGCGTAGCTTCTCACGCTCTTAACATTTTCGGCGACCACTCAGACGTTTACGCCTGCCGTCAGACCGGATTTGCAATGTTAGCTGAAACCAATACTCAGGAGGTTATGGACTTAGCTCCCGTAGCACATCTTGCTGCTATTGAGGGTCGTGTTCCTTTCCTCAACTTCTTTGACGGTTTCCGTACTTCTCACGAAATTCAGAAAATTCAGGTTTGGGATTACGAGGACCTTAAGGAAATGTGCGATATGGATGCTGTTGAGGCTTTCCGTAAGCGTGCTTTAAACCCCGAGCATCCCGTAATGCGCGGTTCTCACGAAAACGGAGATATATTCTTCCAGCACCGTGAGGCTTGCAATAAGTACTATAACGCCGTTCCTGCCATTGTTGAAAAATACATGGACAAGGTTAACGCTAAAATCGGTACTGACTATAAGCTCTTTAACTACTACGGTGCAGAGGATGCTGAGCGTGTTATCATCGCTATGGGCTCTATTTGCGACGTTGCAGAAGAGGTTATTGACTACTTGACCGCTAAGGGCGAAAAGGTAGGTCTTGTAAAGGTTCGCCTTTACCGTCCTTTCTCTGCTGAAAAGCTTGTTGAGGCTATCCCTCAGACAGTTAAGAAGATTGCTGTTCTTGACCGTACTAAGGAGCCCGGCGCTCTCGGTGAGCCTTTATATCTTGATGTTGTAGCCGCTCTTGCAGCTACAGGCAGAAAGGTTGATACAGTTGTAGGCGGCCGTTACGGTCTCGGTTCTAAGGATACTCCGCCTTCAAGCATCTTTGCAGTATACAAGGCACTCGAAAGTGAAAATCCGAAGCACAACTTCACTATCGGTATTACCGATGATGTTACCGAGCTTTCTCTGCCAGAGGAATCGGCTCCCAACACCGCAGCAGAGGGTACTATTGAATGTAAGTTCTGGGGTCTCGGCGGTGACGGTACTGTTGGTGCCAATAAGGACTCTATCAAGATTATCGGTGACCATACCGACAAGTATGTTCAGGCATACTTCCAGTATGACTCTAAGAAAACCGGCGGTATTACCGTATCTCACTTAAGATTCGGCGATAAGCCCATTAAGAGCCCCTACTATATCAATAAGGCTGACTTCGTTGCCTGCCATAACCCCTCTTATGTAATCAAGGGATATAAGATGGTTAATGACGTTAAGCCAGGCGGTAAGTTCCTTATCAACTGCCAGTGGACTGCTGAGGAGCTTGACCACCATATGCCCGCAGAGGCTAAGCGTTACATAGCTCAGAATAACATTGAGCTTTATACAGTTAACGCTATTGATATAGCTGCTGAAATCGGTCTCGGTAAGCGCACTAATACCGTTTTACAGTCTGCTTTCTTCTCACTTTCTAAGGTTCTTCCTCCTGAGGAAGCTATCGGATATATGAAGGAAAAAGCACAGAAGTTCATGAAGAAGGGTAAAGAAATCGTTGAAATGAACGAAAAGGCTATTGATGCCGGTGCTTCCGCTTATGTTAAGATTGATGTTCCCGCAGCTTGGGCAAACGCTACCGATGATGCTGTAGCTGAGAAGTCCGAGGGACCTGCTAAGCTTGTTAAGATGGTAGACAGCATTATGAAACCCGTTGGTCTTATGGACGGTGACGCTCTGCCTGTATCTGCATTCGTTGACCATGCTGACGGTACATTCGAGCAGGGTGCTTCCGCTTACGAGAAGCGTGGCGTTGCAGTTATGGTTCCTGAGTGGAATCCCGATACCTGCGCTAAGTGTAACAAGTGTGCATTTGTATGTCCTCATGCTACTATCCGTCCCTTCGTTCTCAACGCTGAGGAAGTTGCAGCTGCTCCTGCTAATATGAAAAAGGCTCCCAAGCCCTTCCTTAAAACAGATTACACCTATACCTTGGCTGTATCTCCCCTTGACTGTATGGGATGCGGTGTATGTATCGGTGTTTGTCCCACCAACTCTCTTAAGATGGTTTCTCAGGAATCTCAGCTTGGTGAGCAGGAATCCTTCGATTACTGTGTAGCTAAGGTAGCTGAAAAGAAGGACGTTGCTACAGATGCTAACGTTATCACTTCTCAGTTCAAGAAGCCCTTGCTCGAGTTCTCAGGCTCTTGCGCAGGCTGTGCAGAGACCTCTTATGCACGTCTTATCACCCAGCTGTTCGGTGACAGAATGTACATCTCCAATGCGACAGGTTGTTCCTCTATCTGGGGCGGACCTGCTGCTACATCTCCCTACACCGTAAATGCTGAAGGTCACGGACCTGCTTGGGCTAACTCACTCTTTGAAGATAACGCCGAGCACGGTTACGGTATGTATTTAGGTCAAAAGGCTATCAGAGACCGTCTTATCGACGATGTTAAGGCTATCGTTGCTTCCGACAAAGCTGCTGCCGACGTTAAGGCTGCAGGTGAGAAGTACCTCGAGACCCTTAATGACGGTGAGGCTAATGCCGCTGCTTCTAAGGCTCTTGTTGCCGCTATCGAGGCTGCAGGCGCTGATTGCGACCTCTGTAAAGATGTTGTAAATAATAAGGAATACCTTAACAAGAAGTCCGTTTGGATCTTCGGCGGTGACGGTTGGGCTTATGACATCGGCTTCGGCGGTGTTGACCATGTTCTCGCTTCCGGTAACAATGTAAACGTTATGGTATTCGATACTGAGGTTTACTCCAACACCGGCGGACAGGCGTCTAAGGCTTCCAACATCGGTCAGGTTGCTCAGTTCGCAGCCGCAGGTAAGGCTATCGCTAAGAAGAGCCTTGCTGAGATAGCTATGTCCTACGGCTACATCTACGTAGCTCAGATAGCTATGGGCGCTGACATGAACCAGACCTTAAAGGCTATTAAGGAAGCTGAAGCTTATGACGGTCCTTCACTCATTATTGGTTACGCTCCTTGCGAGATGCACTCTATCAAGGGCGGTATGGTTAACTGCCAGAAGGAAATGAAAAAGGCTGTTGACTGCGGATACTGGGATATGTTCCGTTACAACCCTGCTCTCAAAGCAGAGGGCAAGAACCCCTTCACTGTAGACAGCAAGCCTGCTACTGCTGATTATAAGGAGTTTATCATGGGTGAGGCTCGTTACTCATCCCTCACACGTTCCTTCCCCGAGCGTGCAGAGGAGCTGTTCGATAAGGCCGCTGAGACTGCAAAGGCTCGCCGTGCTCACCTCGAAAAGCTTGTTGAGCTTTACGGTAAATAATACTGTTTAAACTAAAAAAGTTTTATGCAAGCAGCCGCAGGTTCAAGCGGCTGCTTGCAAAGCGAATAACGGCAGATAAATTCGAGATTGGCAACTGGCAATTCATGAAATGCCATTATTGAATTAAACAAACAATTTTGATTTAAGAACTAATTTTAAAAGGCGTCGCTTCACAGCGGCGCCTTAATCATTTCTATAATAATTCATATTTAGCGGTCAATACTTCCTCGCAATTATCCTCGACATTATCCGTAATAAGCTCACGCTTGAAGTCGATGCCGTTCTGCATCAGGTAGAGGTCAAGAAAACAAAGAAAAATGCCAATATCAATGCGGTTATAGTGCGCTACCTTGTCAATAGGCATAATACCTCGCTTACCCGGTTTCTTGTATCGGTAAACCGTCAAAGCGTTTTTCACTGCCGATACTTTCCACGGCTGTGTGTTGCAGGCACTCGGTGTAAATCGAACGATATTGCCGACCTCCATATAATACTCGCCGTTCCATATTTCATCAAGCGGTTTGCGCTTAGCTTTAAACATATCCTTGCGGAACTTGTCATCTGCAACCTTTGCAATGGCAATCATAATGACAAAATCGAGTCCGTTATATGTAGGCTCATCGGGCTTGCCGATACCAAACCACAACGCACCTATACCAAGGGATGTGAGATACAGATCAAGCTGCTCTCCGATATATCCGATGTTTTGCAGATAGTTGTCCTTTTTCTCGCTGTAAAGGAGGATACAGTATTCCTGTCCACGCTTGCAGGTGGTTTTATAGGCAGGTACGATACGGATATCAGTTTTTATATCGCTGATAAGCGGTTGAAAGGACTTGTATTGGTTTTCAATGCTTTGCAATTCCGCAGGTCTTATGTCACCTATATCACGAAATATATGAAAGGACTTTCGCTTAAATATATTACCAAATCCGCATAAAACAAAAGAGCAGGCATAAAACCTGCTCCATACATAACGAAGAAACTCGAAATTACAAAAAAATCGAGTGTCCATAACTCAA
>JAFUOL010000026.1 GCA_017481865.1 Clostridia bacterium
CGCCCTTGCCGCCCACTGTGCTTTTTTCGCCGTCCTCTGACGTCTTGCTCATACTACCCATAGCGCTTTGACGGTCAAATGAAATAGTAGCCGTAACCGACATAGTGCTCATTGTTTCCTGTTTAGCATTTTCCGCCGCCTGACGAATAGACAAGCCCAAACAGGATGAAACGGCTATAACCAAAACAATTATACCGATAAGAATATTTCTGCCCTTACTGCGGCTTATGCATCGCAGAGCATTTTTTACTATATACACAACGCATACACTCCTTTTCGTTAGATTCAGTTTAACCTCGGAGTTTTATGTTGCGTTGTTATAAAGATTAACAAATTGTCAACGAAATTCGCGGAAATTTAAAAAGGACACACCGAAGTGTGTCCCCGAATTCTATTCTTCTTTTTTGCGTTCGAATAGCCTGAATTCCTCATCGTCATCCTCTTCCTCTTTGGGAAGTACCTCGACTTCGATTCTGTCAATTCGCCTTTCGTCCGCTTTTTTAACTGTAAGCTTCAAGCTTTCAAAGGTGAAGCTATCACCCTCGTTTATCTCACCGTCCAGCATAGATACCACCCAGCCGCCTAAAGTTGCGGTATCACCTTCAAGGCTTTCCTCGTCCTCAACATCCATATCGAACTCGTCAAAAAAGTCATAAATTCGCATGTCACCGTCGGCATCAAAGTGGGTATCGTCTATGCAGACAAACTCCCTCTCTATCTCGTCCGACTCGTCAAAAATCTCGCCTACCAGCTGCTCTAAAACATCCTCCATAGTAAGGATACCCATTGTGCCGCCGTACTCGTCAAGCACTACCACCATATGTGATTTGGTTTCCTTCATTTTTTCCAGAACATCGGGCAAAGGCATTGTTTTGTGAACATAGGTCACGGGCAGCAGCATTTCACGGAGGTTGATTTTATCCCCGCCCACATACTCCTTATAAAAACGGTTAAGGTGAAGAATACCGATGATATTATCAGGCGTATCCTCGTACACAGGCATACGTGAATAGGTGCATTCGTTTATTTTTCGCACATTTACTTCATAGGGGTCACGAATGTCAATAGCCTGCATATCAACTCTTGGGGTTATGATCTCGTAAGCCAATACCTCGTCAAAATCCAAGGCATTCTGCAAAAGGTCGCATTGCTCCTCGTCAAGAACACCCTCGTCCTCTACAATATCGATGATATTTTCAAAATCGTCCTCGGAGACAGCGTCGCTGTCGGATATACTGGACTTCCAAAAATGAGAGCAAAGCTTTATAATGCCGTTGATTACCCATGTAATCGGCTTTAAAACAAGTGAAAGTCCGTAAATGGGAATAGCGGTAATCATGCAAAACTTTTCGGCCATCTGCTTTGCCAGAACCTTAGGGATAATTTCGCCGAAGGTAAGGACTATAAGTGTCATTACAACTGTCGCCACCCATGATGGGAGTCCCATATCCATAACAATAAGTGTTGCAATTGCAGATGAAGCTGTATTGGCAAGGTTGTTGCCAATAAGAATTGCGCCTAAGGTATTGTCATAATCATCAACAATTCTGCTTGCCAGAGAAAGGGCAAGACTGTCCTTTTCCTGCCTTTTGGATTTAAGTCTGGCAGGGTTAACGCCGGCATAGGCGATTTCGGTAGATGAGAAAAATGCCGAAACCAAAACCAGCAGTATTATACTTAAATAATCGGTCACTCGTCAACACCTCCTACGTCATTTTCATCGTAGATTTCGCCAACAAGCTCCTCTAAAATGTCTTCTACAGTTAAAATTCCGGCTATTTTACCGCCCTCGCCTCTAACTATCGCCATATTGCGGCGGTGGTTGCTAAGCTCGGTTAAGACCTCGTCAATAGGAGCGTCTCCGTTTACAAAATACGGATAGTCCATAACGCTTGCCAGAATTATATTTTGGTTGGATTTTCCGTAAGCCCTAAGGAATTTTCTAATATTCAGTATTCCTTTAAGGTTGCCGTTCCTGTCCACCACAGGAAATCTGGAATGTACCGAATTTTTCACGGTTTCCAGTATTTGAGGGGTTTTAGATGCGGTGCATATTTTTTCAACACCGTCCCACTCGACCATTATTTCCAACGCTGTAAGGTTGGAAAAATGTAGAGCCGATTTTACCAGCTCACCCTTGTCTTGGTCGAAACCGTCCTCCTCGGATATGTTTTCCACAATGTCATTAAGCTCATCCTCTGTCATAGTGACCTGATTTTCCGTATGCTTTCTAAATGGCCTTGAAACCACCGAGGACAGCGCCGTAAAAGCAATCGACAGAGGTTTTAACACCCTCATAAGGAATAAAAGCAAGCCTGACGACATCTCCGCAAAACGCTCGTTGCAGGAATGTGCAAAGCTTTTCGGTAGCATTTCACCGAAAATGAAGATAACCACCGTAGTAATAACCGTAACAACAGAAACCGCTTTGTTTCCCCAAATTCCCGTGGCTATTACCGTTGCAAGGGTTGCGCAACCGATATTCACTATGTTGTTGCCTATAAGCAGTACAGACAGCGCCTCATCAAAATTATCCAGTATGTAAAGCACTCTTTTTGCGCTTTTTATACCCTTTGAAGCTCTGCTCATCATATGAATTCGGTTGACTGAGGCAAAGGAAATCTCCGTGCCTGAAAAATAAGCGCTGCATAAAATCAGCAGCAGGAAGAGGATAATACTCCCCGCAGGACTGTCGTCCACAAAAACCATCTCCTGTTTATTAAAATTACAGACAAAAATGTCTATACACATTTATATTACTATACTCTTACCGATTTGTCAAACAAATATATGCGAAAGTAAAACTTTTGGCTTTTAAAAGGGTAACAAAATAAAATCCACGCCATAAACTGTAGTGTACAGCACGGTGCCGAATTTATATTGTTGGTGAAAAGTATGAAAAAGATTACCCTTATAGGCGGAGACCTCCGCATGAAAATCTTAAAGGAAAAGCTTGAAAGTAACGGCTTTACGGTAGATACCTTAGGGCTTTTTGGAGCTGATGCGGCAGACATAAAAAGCTCTGATGCCGTAATACTGCCTGTCCCGACTACAAAGGACAAAAAGACCGTTTTCGCCCCTCTTACAAATCGCAGAATTTATTTAGAGGATTTAGCCACCGCTCTTTCATCAAATCAGCTTGTTTTGTGCTGTAATTATACCTTTGGCACCAAAAACTGCGTCAACTACGGAGCGCTGGACAGCTACGCTCTGCTTAATGCCGTTCCCACCGCCGAGGGAGCAATAAAAATTGCCATTGAAAATACACCCTTTACCCTTTGGAAAAGCAGAGTGTTGGTAATAGGCTTTGGCAGAGTGGGAAAGGTGTTAAGCGGGCGGCTTAAAGCTATGGAATGTGATGTTACGGTAAGTGCTCGAAAATCCGCCGACTTCGCTTTAATTAACGCAATGGGGCTGAAGTACATAAATACTACCCTACTGCGTGAGAGTGTGCTACCCTTTGACATTGTATTTAACACGGTGGATGCCGAGGTACTTGACGGCGACACCTTTAAGCGAAGTAAATGCGCCTTAGCGATTGATTTATCCTCTAAAGGAGGCTTTGACCTTTCCGCCGCCGAAAGTGCAGGAGTAAAAGCAATTTTTGCAGGCGGTCTGCCCGCAAAGGTAGCTCCCCACACCGCCGCCGAAATTTTATTTAAAACCGTTACCGAAATAATCAACGACCGTTAACAGAGGTGAATTGTATGAAAAAAATTACCTTAGGCTATGCCTTTTGCGGCTCCTTTTGCACCATAAAGCAGTCGGTAGCCGCCCTCAAAGACCTTTTAGCCCTTGACTATAAAATTATACCTATCATGTCCCAAATAGTGTACTCTACCGATACCCGTTTCGGCAAAGCCCAAGCTCTTATTGACGAGGTAGAGGGGCTTTGCGGTGCAAAAATAATCCACGATATTCCCTCCGCCGAGCCAATAGGACCTAAGAATTTACTGGATTTGATTGTAGTTTCCCCCTGTACAGGCAACACCATAGCAAAAACTGCGTTAGGTGTTACCGATACTCCCGTAACAATGGCGGTAAAGGCACATCTGCGAAATGAAAAGCCTGTAGTGCTTGCCATTGCTACAAACGATGCGCTTGGTGCATCGGCAAAAAACATTGGACTTTTGCATAACACGAAAAATGTATTCTTTGTGCCCTACCGTCAGGATGACCCCTTTTCCAAGCAAAAATCCCTGATATGCGATTTCACCCTCTTGCCCGAAACGGTGGAAAAAGCCCTAAAGGGAGAACAGTTGCAGCCTGTAATAAGAATTTAGGTAACTAAATTCTTATTTAATTCGGAATTATGAATCCGTAATGCGTAATTAAATGTGTCGGCTATGCCGATAATCATCTAAAAGCCCATAATGCCGACCCGCGTCTCAAGGCGCGGGCTTTCTCTTTGTTCAAGCCTTAGAGTCTTCGCCTCTTTGGCTACCACTAAATGGGTTAACTAAATGGGTCTGCGTACTCTTTTACGCTTAACTTATCTAATGCAATATCTGCTTTCTCTTTGTCTTGTATATATTTCTTTATCGTTGATTCATTTAAGCCTACTGTTGATACATAATATCCTTCTGCCCAAAAGTGTCGGTATTGATTATATATTATTTTTCTCCTGTATTTTGGTACAATTACTATATGGTACTTACATAACCATTTTGTGTGTGATAAACTATTTGTGCTATTAGCAATTAAAATTCTCCTTTCGTAGTTCTCTAAGACTTGAACAATCTTATCGTACTACTTTTGGGAATTTTTTTGTATAACATTCGACACGCACCCGCATAGCGGGTGGTTCTTTGGTTTGCGTAACAGCGTAAACCAGCCTAAAGGCATAATATAAAGCATATTTGGTTTTTTGTACGTAATATAATACAAGCCAACCCTCATATTTTAAAAACGGAGGGAGAAAAAATGAAATTTATATGCATAACCAAAAAACAGATAATGCTTTGTCTGAGTCTTGTCGCAGCTGTAGCGGTGGTGATAGCAGGCTCTGTCGGTGCTTATGCCAATGCTAACAGGCTGTTGCCTATCTACTGCGTTGAGACTGATAAAAAGCAGATAGCCATAAGCTTTGATGCTGCTTGGGGTAACACTAAAAAGGTACAAAATACCACAAACTCGCATAACTACTAAGTTTGTGCCTGTTCCCTTCTTCCAAAAAAAATCCTAATTTTAATACAATATTAAAGTAGCCGTACAGATTTCTGTACGGCTACTGCTTTTTATAAATCCAAAAAATCTGTTCTATAGGTAAGACCGAAGGCGTCAGCAACGGCTTTGAGTTCTTCATCACGAATCGTGTTAATGTGCGGTAGATGTGCTATGTACATATAAAGCTGTGCCGCTTTTTCTACAGTTTCAATAAGTCCGAAGGTTTCATCCATATCTCTGCCTGCGCCGTAAATAC
>JAFUOL010000027.1 GCA_017481865.1 Clostridia bacterium
AGCCATTTAAAATTCCCCTTACATTTTTATTGGTATAACACAATTAAAGACCTTCATAAAGACCGTCTGCTACCATTTTTTCAACGGCATCAACAACATTCTGCTTGTCCTCTTTATAGGTAACACCATACCATTTATCCTCAGCTACAAGAACCTTTACAGATTTTTCTCCCCTCTCGATAAGTGAGGAAACAACGCTTGGCAGATAGTATTCGGATTTAGGCTCGTTTATGCGCTCGTTTAAGAACACCTTAAAGCCGTCCTCAATATAGCCGAATATATCGGGTCTGAAGCCCCATAAATTCATTGAAACTACGGTTTGCGGGTCGAGTGCTGTCCAGCTTTTACCGTCATCCTCGGTATACTTGCAGTCGGAAATTTTAGTACGCTCTGTAACCGACCTTAATTCGCCATTTTCGGTTTCACAAACGCCTCTTGAAACATAGCCGTTTTCGGTAAGGGTGTTTTGAAGCCTAAAGCCTACCATGCAATAATCAGCAGTGTCACTCTTTAAAAATTCTGCCATTTTTATAAAGGCGGAGCGACCGTAAAAATCGTCAGCATTTACAACGGCAAAGGGTTCCTTTACAACATCCTTACAGCAAAGTATAGCATGAGCAGTACCCCACGGCTTTGTTCGGTCATCAGGACAAGTATAGCCTTCGGGCAGAGCGTCGGTCTCCTGAAAAACATACTCCACCTTTACACGCTTTGCAATGCGCTTTCCTACCATTGCCTTGAAATCGTCCTCAATAGCGTGCTTTATTACAAAAACAACCTTTGTAAAGCCAGCCTTAACAGCATCGTAAACCGAGAAATCCAGTAAAACCTCACCGTTTTTTCCTATAGGCTCAATCTGTTTAAGACCGCCGAAACGGCTGCCCATACCTGCCGCCATAACTACCAAAGTTATATCTTTGGGCATAGAATTCTCCTCCTTTAATATTTTTACAATTTTCATTTTATCACAAAACTTCTACTGTTTCAATGCCATATTGCCAATTTTTTGAAATATAAAAGCATAACATATAACCTTAGACTATATCTTTTTAGGGCAGATATCATTAAGAATACAGGTATCGCATTTAGGATTTCTGGCAATGCATACATCCCTTCCGAAAAGTACTGTTCTGTGACAAAAATCATTGGATTTTTCGGGCGGTAAAAGCTTTCGCATGGCATTTTCCACGCTAAGTGGATTTTTTGTATCCACAAAACCTAAGCGGTTGCAAATTCTTATAAAATGGGTATCGGTTACAACGGCAGGCTTTTTGTATATATCACCGCAAACTAAGTTTGCGGTCTTTCTGCCAACGCCCGGCAGAGTAGTAAGCTCCTCAATATTATCGGGCACCTTACCGCCGAATTTTTCGACAATCATTTTACCGATACCTACTAAATCCTTCGCTTTGGTTTTATAAAGACCGCAGGTTTTTATAAGCTCCTCTACCCTTTTTATATCCCCATTCGCCATTTTTTCTGCGGTGGGAAATTCTTTGAAAAGGTCGGGGGTTACCATATTGACCCGTTTATCGGTACATTGTGCTGAAAGACGGGTAGCGATAAGCAGCTGAAAAGCATCCTCATAAACCAATGAGCATATGGCATCGGGATACAGATTTTCGAGTCTTTCTACCGTTTCTATAACACGTTCTTTTTTACGCATTTGCACTCTCCAGTTTTAAGTCACCGAATTTAATAAGATTTATTTTTCGCATAGCCTCGGCTATACTAATGGTCAAGGCGGCGGGCAGAATAAAGTGCATTATCATAATTTCGAGTAAAGCAATAACCGGCGTAAAGCCTGCTGATACCATGCTTTCATAAGCCATAAACTGACCCACAAGACCTGCCGAGCCCATACCCGAGCCTACGGGATTGCTTACCATTTTAAGGAGCGCCGAGGAAACGGGACCTAATATAGCGCTGGAAATAACGGGAGGTAACCATAAAATAGGCTTTTTTACAAGGTTAGGCACCTGAAGCATTGAAGTGCCAAGTCCCTGAGCTATAAGTCCGCCGAATTTATTTTCACGGTAGCTCATTACCGCAAAGCCCACCATATTACAGCAGCAGCCTACCGTAGCCGCTCCTGCGGCAAGACCTGTAATGCCCATAGAAACACCGATAGCCGCAGAGGAAATCGGCAGGGTTAGAATAATACCCATAAGCACCGAAATTGCAATTCCGCCTAAAAAGGGGTACTTTTCAACATTTACGTTAACAAGATTTCCAATCCATACCATAGCGGCAGAAATATAGGGACCTACGAAATAGCCTGCCGCCGCTCCCGTTATTATACAGGAAATGGGGGTAACGATTATATCCACCTTAGTTTTACCCGAAACAATAGCGCCTATTTCGATTGCGACATATGCCGCAATAAATGCTCCCAAAGGCTCACCCGGCTTGCCCGAAGCAAATCCTGTGTTGGCGATACTCGGGAATGCGCCTATCATACCGCAAACCGCCGCCGCAACGGTAGTTAAGGGCGACGATTTTAATTTACAGGCAACACCTACACCTATGCCTGCGCCCGTAAGTGTCTTTGCAACACTTCCTATACTGTTAAGATAATCGGCAACAACGTTATTACCTATAATATTAGCTATCTGACAAAGGATTGTTCCGATAATAAGAGTAGAAAACAATCCGTATGCCATACCCGAAAGACCGTCAATAAAAACTCGGTTCAAATATTTCTTTACCATTTTTTACATCCTCACATAAAAATCAACTATAAATGATTATACTTCATTTTTAACGAATTGACAATAGTGTATATCAGGATATTTTCAGAAAATAATAGTTTTACGGAGATGATATTTTGAAAACTATAGCATTTTTTGATACTAAATCTTATGACAGAGAAAGCTTTATTAAATATTCGGGCGAAGACTTCAATTTCAGATTTTTTGAAAACAAGCTAAATCCCGATACGGTTAGTATGGCGGCTTGCTGTGATGCGGTATGTGCCTTTGTTAATGACGATATTGACAGATATGTTTTAGAACAGCTGGAAAAATTCGGTGTGGGACTTGTGGCAATGCGGTGTGCAGGCTACAACAACGTTGACCTTAAAGCCGCCCGTGGCAGAGTTAAGGTAGTGCGTGTTCCTGCCTACTCGCCATATGCCGTAGCCGAGCATGCGATGGGTATGATTTTAATGCTCAACCGAAAGCTCCACCGTGCATACATCCGCACCCGTGACCATAACTTCTCTCTTGAAGGTCTTACAGGCTTTGACCTAAAGGACAAAACCGTAGGAATAATCGGCACGGGTAAAATCGGTCGCTGCTTTGCGGATATTTGCAAAGGCTTTGGTATGAATATAATCGGCTTTGACCCTTATGAGTCGGAGGAATTTTGCGGTAAGTATATGTCCCTTGATGAGCTTTTAAGCAAAAGTGATATTATATCACTTCATTGCCCCTTAACAAAGGAAAACCGCCGACTTATAAACAAAGAAACCGTAGCTAAAATGAAGGACGGTGTTTTTATAATCAATACCTCACGAGGCAGGCTCATTGACACCCAAAGCCTTGTAGACGGGCTGAAATCAGGCAAGGTAGCCGCCGCAGGGCTGGACGTTTACGAGGAGGAAACCGATATATTTTTCGAGGACTATTCCGACGAAATTATTAAGGACGATACCCTATCTACCCTAATATCTATGCCTAACGTAATCGTTACTTCACACCAAGCATTTTTAACCCGTGAAGCCCTTTCCGCTATAGCCGAAACCACCGTTAAAAATTTAGAGGATTACTTTAGCGGCAAAGAACTGACAAACGAAATTATAATTTAATTGCCTTGCTTTTTAATTCCTGCCGTGGTATACTTGTTCACGGTGATTTTAATGACAAGGATTTATATGGTACGGCATTGCGAAGCCGAAGGAAATGTAAAAAGAATTTTTCAGGGTATTAGCGACCTTGATATAACCGAATTGGGAGCAAAGCAGCTTAAATATCTCGAAAAGCGCTTTGAAAATATCCCTCTTGACAAAATTTATTCAAGTCCGCTTATAAGAACTCAAAAAACTGCGGCGGCAGTAAAAGGAACAAAGGATATCGAAATCGAAATAAACGACGGTCTTATTGAGCTTAACGGCGGTATTGTTGAGGGCAAGCCCTTTAAGGAAACCTTTGACTCCATGCCCGATTTGCTTGATGCATGGCTTAATCATCCGCAGGATTTTCACCCCGAGGGCGGCGAATATATGTCCGATGCTTACGAGCGCATTTGGAATACCGTTCTTAATATAGCAAAGGAAAACAAGGGTAAAAATATAGCCTGCACTTCACACGGCGGAGTTATACGCTGTCTTAACTGCAGACTTCTTTTAGGGAATATTAAAGAGCTTAAAAACATGGCTTGGAGTGATAATACCGCTATTACTTTAATAGAGTTTGACGATAATTTCAAACCGAATGTAGTATTTGCAAACGTAACCTCTCACCTGCCGGATGACCTGATTTTGCAAAAGAGTCGACTTTCAAGCTTTATGGGCGGTGCAAAAGCATGATAATAATGTCTGTGGATTTAGGTAAAGCCCGTACGGGAATTGCCGTTTCAGACAGTGGCGAAAGCTTTGCCTTTCCAAAAACCGTTATTACCGAATACAATACCGAAAGGCTGATTGAAAAGGTCTGCGGAGCCGCCTTCGAATATTCAGCAGAACTTATAGTTGTAGGCTTTCCTAAAAATATGGACGGGTCTGTAGGCTGGCGAGCCGAGGAATGTAGAGAAATTGCCGAAAAAATCGGTGAGAAAAGCAAAATCGAAACCGTTTTGTGGGACGAACGCTGTACCACCATATCAGCCCATACTGCATTAAATTTTACAGATACAAGAGGAAAAAAACGTAAAAACGTAGTTGATGCTGTGGCGGCGGTGATAATTTTAGAGGACTATCTCGCCTACCGCAGAAACCGTAAATTTAAGGAGGCGAAAAATGTATAAATTTGAAACGCATCTTCATACATCAAACTGCAGCGCATGCGCTGTTTCAAGCGGCTATGATATGGTAGATGCGGCAAAGGAAAAGGGCTATTCAGGCTTTGTTGTAACAAACCATTTTTACCATGGCAACACCTGTGTTGACCGAAATTTATCTTGGGAAAGCTTTATTGCTGCTTACTGCGAGGATTATGAAATTACTCGTGATTACGGCGAAAAAATGGGTATTCAGGTCTTTTTCGGTATTGAGGAGGGCTTTGCACCGGGTAAGGAAATGCTTATCTACGGAATTTCGCCCGAAATTCTTACCGCACACCCTGAATTTATAATGTTTGGTGCCAAAGAAAAAGCGGAATTTATACACCGCATGGGCGGAGTTACGGTTTGTGCCCATCCGTTCAGGAGCCGCTCTTATATCCCAAATCCCGATAAGGAGCCTGACATTTCCCTCTTTGACGGAATTGAGGGTTATAACTACTGTAACGCACCCGAGGAAAACGAAAAAGCTTTAGCATTTGCTAAGAAAAACGGACTTTTTGCGACATCGGGCGGAGATGTGCATAATTCCAAGAATTTCGGCAATGCAGGAATAGAATTTGAAACCCAAATCAAAGACTACAACGATTTTTTAACAAGACTTAAAAACGGTAATTATAAACTTATAATGCCCTAAATCACATAAAAAAACGGTCGGAAATCCGACCGTTTTGTTTTGCCTTAAAATCTTTTAAATTGCACTTGCAGGTGTGCCGATATTGGAATATACGATATTGTAGCCAAACCGTGAGAAAGCGTTCTCAACAAAAAGGCTCTCACAAATATCTGTATAAATCTGACCGTCATGTGTAGAAATTTTCACGTTAGTAATAACGGTATAAGTACCGTCCTCATTCATTACTACAGAGGTAATTTCGTGGCTGTAAATTTCATAACCTCTCGGCAGTATAAACACATAGCCTTCCCTTTGAGGAAAATCGGCATTTATGCCCGAGAAATCCTCAATTTCAATACCGTACATACTGTAAATATAATCAGAAACGATTGCTTCGCTTATATAAGAATCATCCTCGCTGTCACGCATATCGAGAAGGGCTATAACCGAATCGTTTACAATAGCTTCTACAGTATCGAAAGAGCTGTCATAAACAAAGCTGTGGTTAAGCATGTTTAAAAATCTTGCTTCCAATACCTTTTGCTCGCTGAGCTGTGAAGCGGAACAATCGGATACGGTTATAACCTTGTTATTTTCCGCAGTATCTGCTATTTCGGTTTTTACGGTATCAGGCGCAGAGGCGAAAACTACCAAGGACAGAACGGCTGTTACAACCGCCAAAGAAACGGTTAAAAGCAAACCCTTTTTCATATCCTTCGCCTCCCTGATTTATTATATTGATATTATACACTAAAACACACTAAAAAAGCAGATACAATTCGGTTACAAATTATTTCACTTTTGTAACAATTCGACGCTTTAGTTCAATAAATTATTACATTTTGTAAACTTTTTACAGCATTTTTCGACATATCTTAGTTATTTATGACATTTAAATAAATTTTATTTTAAAGTTTTAAAAAAATTGGTTGTATTTGCTAAGTGAACGTGCTATAATCTTTTTATAATCAAATGCATTGGAGTGTATTATCTTGAAACAATATTCTGAAAATCTCATTAAAAATATCGCTTTGTTGGGTCACGGCGGCTCGGGTAAATCCACCCTTGCAGACGCTATACTATATTACGGTAAAGCTACCGACCGTATCGGCAAAGCGAGCGACTCTACTCTTACGATGGACTTTGACCCCGAGGAAAAAAAGCGCAAGGTATCGGTTTCTACAGCAGTTTACGCTTTGGAAATAGGAGGTCAAAAGCTTAATATAATTGATGCTCCCGGACTTTTTGACTTCGCAGGCGGTGTTTGTGAGGCTCTTACTGCGGCAGACGGTGCCATAATTGCTATTTCTGGTAAATCGGGTCTTACCGTAGGCGCTAAGCAGAGCTTTGAAAAAGCAAGAGCTTTAGGCAAAAGCGTTGCCTTCTTTATAGGAAAGCTGGACTCCACTCACGCTCATTTTTACAGAGTTTTATCTGCACTTGCAGGAAATTACGGTGCTGTTATCTGCCCCGTTGTAGTTCCTTACATAGAAAATGACGAGGTTAAATGCTACATTAACCTTATAGAAAATAAAGCTTACACCTTTGACGGCTTGGAGGCTAAGGAGCACCGCATGCCTGTAAGCGAGGAGCTTGACAACATGCGCAGTATGCTTCTGGAGGCTATTGCAACTACCGACGAGGAGCTTATGGAAAAATATTTCGCAGGTGAGGAATTTACCCGTGACGAAATAATTAAAGGTCTTAAAACAGGTGTTGTAAACGGCGACATATGCCCTGTTTACTGCGGAATTCAGCAGACGGGTGATGCCGTACCAATGATGGTGGATAACCTTTTGGAAATTATGCCTTCTGCCGCTGACAGTAAGTACACTACCGCTGACGGTCAGGAGCATAGCTTCAAGGCTGACGGTGACACCGCTGTCAGCGTTTTCAAAACCATTGCTGACCCCTTTGTTGGTAAGCTTTCCTACTTTAAGGTGCTTTCGGGCAAGCTTGCCAACGATACCAAGCTTATAAACAGCCGTACAGGCACAGAGGAAAGAATATCCAAGGCAATGTGGCTTAAAGGCGGCAAGCAGGAGGATGCGGATGTTATTACAGCCGGCGATATCGGTGCCGTAGCAAAGTTAGGCAACGTGCTTACAGGCGATACCCTGTCAGCTAAGGGTGATATTACAGCTATGCCCGTCGCCTTCCCCAACCCCACCCTTTCGGTTGCGGTTTACCCCAAAGCTAAGGGAGACGAGGAAAAGATAACCTCTGCCTTTAACCGCATGATGGAGGAGGACCGTACTATCTCAGTTAAAATGAATAACGAGACAAAAGAGCAGATACTTTCCGCTTTGGGCGAACAGCACATAGATGTTATAATTTCACGTCTCAAATCCAAGTTCGGTGCAGAGGTTGAATTAAAGCAACCCAAAATTGCCTACCGTGAGACTATCAGAAAGCCCGTTAAGGTTCAAGGACGTCACAAAAAGCAGTCGGGCGGTCACGGACAGTTCGGTGATGTTTGGATTAAGTTTGAGCCATGCGACAGCGAGGAATTGGTATTTGCCGATGAGGTATTCGGCGGAGCAGTTCCCAAGAACTTCTTCCCTGCCGTTGAAAAGGGACTTAGGGAATGTACCGCTAAGGGTGTGCTTGCAGGCTACCCCCTCGTAGGAGTTAAGGCTACACTTGTTGACGGCTCCTATCACCCTGTAGACTCCTCCGAAATGTCCTTTAAAATGGCGGCGGCTATAGCTTATAAGGAGGGTATACCCCAAACCTCACCTGCTCTTTTAGAGCCTATAGGCACACTTAAAGTACTTGTGCCCGATGAAATGCTTGGTGACGTTATAGGAGATATCAACAAGCGCCGTGGCAGGATTATCGGTATGAATCCGGCAGAAAATAAAATGCAGGAAATTATCGGCGAGGTTCCCATGGCGGAAATGTCCGATTTTTCAACAGCCATGCGCTCCATAACACAGGGTACTGCAACCTTTACCCTCGAAATTGCAAGGTATGAGGAAGTTCCCCAGATGTTGGCTCAAAAGATAATCGAGGCTGCTAATAAATAAAATTCTATTAGGCTGTCACTTAAGTGACAGCCTAAATTTTCCAGCCATTGACATAGATTAAAATAAGTGTTATATTATAAATATAATACTTATTAGGAGAAAGCTATGCTTCGTAAAATATTATCTTTTATTATATGTATTGCGCTTTCCTTGTCGGTGTTTTCTGCTTCCTTTACGGTCTCTGCCGCCGAGGATTGTACTGTTTCGGTGGAAACGGTAACGGCGAAAACGGGTGAAATAGCCTTTGTACGGCTATATATTGACAACAACCCCGGAATAATGGCTATGACCATATCGATTACATACGATTCGTCGGCATTGGAATTTGCCAACTATTATTACGGAAATGTATTTAATGACTACACCGTTGCCGCTCACCCGACACGCAACATTATACGCTTGGTTATATGCGAGCGAAAGGACAGAACGGATGACGGTAGAATAATCACCATTAAATTCAATGTTGCCGAGAACGCAGAATACGGTTTACATGAAATGACGGTTGATTACTCCGCAGGTGATTTTTGTAACTATAATTTAGAAAGAATTATGCCGAAAATCGTGTCGGGCGGTGTCAACGTTGAGTATAACGGCAACAACTGTTCCCACAAGTCCTTTGGCGAATGGGAGGAGAAAATTGCCCCCTCCTGCAAAAAAGAGGGTGTTGACCAGCGTGCCTGTAAAAAGTGCGGTTACCTTGAATATCGCTCCAGCGACCCCGTAGGTCACGAATTTTCGGATAAATGGACTGTGGACATCCCTGCTACTGCCGATTCTGCAGGCACTATGTCACGGCACTGTATAAGGTGTGATGCCACTACCGACGAAACCACCTTCACTATCGAGCAAACCGATAAGGGAAGTATCGACAACACCGTTGATGCGGTAGTACCCGAAAACGATGTGATTAAGGAAATTATAAAGGAACAGCACCCCGATATTGATGACCCATACAGTAATCCGAACGGCGAAAAGGATGAAAATAACGGTCTTTGGCAGTCAGGCGATACGGATGAAACACAAGAACAAATTGAGAATTTTATAGGTATACTCTCCCCTGATGACGAAGACTCAGCCGAATCCGCCATGTCGGTATCCGAAAAGCTAAGGGAGGCAATACCTAAAATAGATAAGCTGCTCTACGGCTTTAAAATTGCCCTTATCGCACTTATAGTTATAATATTGCACTAAAAAAATTCTGACCTTTCGGTCAGAATTTTTTTACAGCATTTTCTTTAGAAATTTGCCTGTATAGGATTTTTCACACTTACAAACCTTTTCGGGTGTACCTGCACAGACTACAGTGCCACCGCCGTCACCGCCTTCAGGACCCAAGTCGATAATATAGTCGGCGGTCTTTATAACGTCTAAATTATGCTCTATTACAAGAACGGTGTTTCCGCTATCTACAAACCGCTGTAAAACCTCTGTTAGCTTGTGAACATCGGCGGTGTGAAGTCCCGTTGTAGGTTCGTCAAGAATATAAATAGTCTTGCCTGTACTGCGCTTTGAAAGCTCTGCCGCTAATTTTACACGTTGAGCCTCACCGCCCGAAAGGGTGGTAGCAGGCTGACCGATTTTAACGTAACCCAGACCTACATCGCAAAGGGTTTTAAGCTTACGGCTGATTTTCGGTATGCTTTCAAAGAAATACATGCCCTCCTCTACCGTCATTTCAAGCACGTCATAAATGCTCTTACCCTTGTATTTAACGCTCAGGGTCTCACGGTTATAGCGTGTGCCGCCGCAAACCTCACAGGGAACGTAAATATCGGGTAAAAAGTGCATTTCTATTTTAAGAATACCGTCACCCTGACAGGCTTCACAACGTCCGCCTTTTACGTTAAAGGAGAAACGTCCTGCGGTATAGCCGTGCATTTTAGCGTCCTTAGTAGAAGCGAAAAGCTCACGTATATCGCTGAAAACACCCGTATAGGTAGCAGGGTTAGAGCGTGGCGTTCTGCCTATAGGCGCTTGGTCTATATTTATAATCTTATCAAGATTTTCTATACCCTCAACCGATTTGTATTTACCGGGTATAGTCTTAGCTCGGTTAAGCTTGTTAGCCAGCACCTTATAAAGAATATCGTTTACAAAGGAGGATTTACCGCTACCCGAAACACCCGTAACACAGGTAAATGTACCAAGCGGTATTTTAACATTTATATTTTTAAGGTTGTTTTCCGCCGCACCCTTTACAGTAAGGAACAAACCGTTGCCCTTTCTGCGCTTTTCGGGAACGGGGATTTTCTTTCTTCCCGTAAGATAATCGGATGTTATAGAGTCGGTGCAATTTTCGAGAGCTTTAAGGTCGCCCGAAAATACCACATGACCGCCGTGAATACCCGCTCCGGGGCCTATATCCACAATATGGTCTGCCGCACGCATAGTGTCCTCATCATGCTCAACTACAATCACGGTGTTGCCGAGGTCACGCAGTCTTTTAAGGGTTGCTATAAGGCGGTCATTATCCCTTTGGTGAAGTCCTATACTCGGCTCATCGAGGATATAAAGCACACCCATAAGCGAGGAGCCGATTTGGGTGGCCAAACGGATACGCTGGCTTTCTCCTCCCGAAAGCGTGCCCGAGGAACGGGACAAATCGAGATACTCAAGACCGACACTCTGCAGAAAGGCAAGGCGCTCCTTAATTTCCTTTAAGATAGGCTTTGCTATCATAGAATCCCTTTGACCGAACTCCAAGGTTTCGATAAATGCAAGCTCCTTATTTACCGACATATCGCAGAATTCTTTAATATTTTTACCGCCCACCGTAACTGCAAGGTATTCGGGTTTAAGTCTCGCTCCGTGACATTCGGTACAGGCGCTCTCGGTCATATAGCTTTCAAGCTCTGCACGGGCATAGTCACTGCTTGTTTCCTTATACCGCCTTTCCAGGTTGTTAATAATACCCTCAAAGGGTGCATAATGCACTCCGCCGCCGTAATCCGAGTTACGCACAAGCTTTAATTTAATGTCCCCTGTGCCGTAAAGAACGGCATTTTTGGCATTGTCGGGCAAATCCTTCCACGGGGTATTAACATCAAAGCCGTAATACTCCGAAAGACCCTTGTAATACATTTCGGCAATGGAGCTGGCATCGGGGTGAAACCAAGAATTAACACCCCAGCCTGCCGCCTTTATACAGCCATCCATAAGAGATTTATCCTCATCGTGAACGATAAGACGTTGGTCGATTTTCATGAACATACCTATACCCGTACAAACAGGGCACGCACCCATAGGGTTATTAAAGGAGAACATTGTGGGCGTAAGCTCGGGGATGCTTATACCGTGCTCATCGCAGGCATAGCTTTGGGAGAACTGCATTTCCTCTACGCCTATAACATCCACCGCTACAAGTCCGCCCGAAAGGGCTACGGCGGTTTCAATACTGTCGGTAAGGCGTGAGAGTATCTCGTCTTTTATAACAAGGCGGTCAACTACCACCTCAATCATATGCTTTTTATTTTTTTCCAGCTTTATTTCCTCGGATAAATCGTAAATATTGCCGTCGATCCTAACCCTTACATAGCCTGATTTACGGGCGTTTTCAAGCTCCTTTACGTGTTCGCCCTTTCTGCCCTTTACTATTGGAGAAAGCACCTGAATTTTAGTGCCATCGCTTAATTTCATAACCGTATCCACTATCTGGTCGGTGGTCTGCTGGCTTATCTCCTTACCGCATATAGGACAGTGCGGAACACCTACACGAGCATAAAGAAGTCTTAAATAATCGTAAATTTCAGTAACTGTACCGACGGTAGAGCGTGGGTTTTTTGAGGTGGTTTTCTGGTCTATAGAGATTGCGGGAGAAAGCCCCTCAATAGTATCAACACTTGGTTTTTCCATTTGTCCTAAGAACTGACGGGCATAGGAGGATAAAGACTCAACATAACGGCGCTGACCCTCAGCATAAATAGTATCAAAAGCCAATGAGGATTTACCGCTGCCCGAAAGACCCGTAAAGACTATCAGCTTGTCCCTCGGTATTTCCACATCAACATTTTTCAGATTGTGCTCGTTAGCACCCTTTATTATAATTTTATCGTTAGCCATTCCAATCATTTCCTTTAAAATAGTCCTTTCCTATTTTACGACAAAATTTTTTTAAAGTAAACACTTTTTATTATTATTTGCAAAGATAAATTTATATACAAAAACACCGCCATTTAAAATGACGGTGTTTTCTGCTATTTGTTATCTAATTTTATTTCGCCAAACTCTTTTTCATACTCGGCTACACATTGTCTAATCATAACAAGTATTTTACTGTTTGCAGACCTGCCGTCATATTCACAGACATGGCGAAATTTTTTTAATAATTTATCATCTATTCTAAGTCCGAAATGCTTTTCATTGTCCATAATTTAACCTCTAAGAAATTTTTTATAAATTCATTATAGACTTAAATTAGAGTTTTATGTTATAATTGGAGTTATATTAGAGTTATTTCAACTCTTAAAATTTGGAGGTATTATGAAAGTAGCTATTATAGGTTCAAGAAATTTAAGGGTAAACAATTTAGCAAAGTATTTGCCGAACGGTTTAACAGAAATTGTATCAGGCGGTGCGAGGGGGATTGATGCATGTGCAAAAGAGTATGCTCAAAAAAACAAAATTAAAATAACTGAATTTCTTCCCGAATACGATAAATACGGAAAAGTCGCACCGTTAAAACGAAATTTGCAAATAATTGAATATTCCGATATGGTGATAGCTTTTTGGGACGGCAAGTCTAGGGGGACAAAATACGTAATCGAAAATTGCAAAAATCTAAATAAGAAAATAAAAATACTTATTCCGTCTAAATAGCATGAAAAA
>JAFUOL010000028.1 GCA_017481865.1 Clostridia bacterium
GAACAGGGCATAGTTGTTTTCAATACCCCCGGTGCTAACGCAAATGCGGTTAAGGAACTGGTTATCGCAGGTCTTTTAATTTCCTCCCGCCGTGTTATTTCGGGTATTGAATGGGCTAAAACCTTAAAGGGCGAGGGTGATGCTGTAGGCAAGCTTGTTGAAAAAGGCAAGGGTGCCTTTGCAGGTCCTGAAATCAAGTGCAAATCCTTAGGTGTTATAGGGCTGGGCGCTATCGGCGTTATGGTAGCAAATGCGGCTAATCACCTTGGTATGAAGGTTTACGGCTATGACCCCTATCTGTCGGTTAAATCTGCTTGGAACTTAAATCACAATGCGGTTTATATCAACGATATTAACGAGATTTTTGCTAAGTGCGATTACATTACTATCCATGTTCCGCTTACAGACTCTACTAAAAACCTTGTAAATGCAGAGAGTATTGCTAAAATGAAAGAGGGAGTAAGAATACTTAACTTCTCCCGTGCGGGTCTTGTTAATGACGAAGCTTTAAAGGCGGCTTTGGAGTCTGGCAAGGTAGCATCCTACGTTACAGACTTCCCCACCGAGGAAATATTGGACGTTGACGGCGTAATAGCTATCCCCCACCTCGGCGCATCTACCCCCGAATCGGAGGATAACTGTGCATCTATGGCGGCTAATGAGCTTATAGATTATATAGAAAACGGTAACATTGTAAATTCCGTAAATCTCCCCGAAATTACAATGCCCCGAAGCGGCGAAAACCGTATTTGCGTAATCCACAAAAACATTCCCAACATGCTAACCGCTATCACCGCAATTTTCGCAAATGACGGTATAAATATTGAGAACCTGCTCAATAAATCCAAGGGCGATTATGCCTATACAATGCTCGATGTAGGTGCAGCTGATACCTCTGCCGTAGCTGATGAGATAAACGCTATTGACGGTGTAATCAGAGTAAGAATTATTTAATAGTCTTTTAGGCGGATGTTTGACATCCGCCTATCGTTTTGAAAGGAATACTATGAGCATAAAAGCAGTTTTATTTGATTTGGACGGTACACTCCTGCCTATGGATCAGGACGAATTTGTAAAAGCCTATTCTATGGGACTGGCAAAAAAATTAGCGCCCCACGGTTATGAGCCTGAAAAGCTTGTGAAATCGGTATGGACGGGTGTTAAGGCTATGGTTTTGAATGACGGTAAAACCACTAACGAGGAAGCTTTCTGGCAGGTTTTTACCGAGATTTGGGGCGACGGTATAGTAAAGGATAAACCGATTTTCGAGGAATTTTATAATGTAGAATTTGACGAAATTAAATCCAGCTGCGGTTTTACCGAAAAGGCGGGCGAGACGGTAAAGGCAATTAAAGCTAAAGGATTTCGTGTAGGTCTTGCCACAAATCCCCTGTTCCCTTCCGTTGCTACCGAAAAGCGCATCCGTTGGGCAGGGCTTAAACCCGATGATTTTGAAATTTACACTACATATGAAAATTCAAGCTTCTGCAAGCCCAACACAGAATACTACAAGCAGATGTTAGCTAAAATGAATATATCCCCCGAGGAAGCGGTTATGGTAGGTAACGATGTTGCTGAGGATATGGTAGCCGAAAAATTGGGTATGAAGGTATTCCTGCTTACTGACTGTATAATAAATAAAAATAATCAGGATATAGAAAAATATCCTAAAGGCAGCTTTAAGGAGCTTTGCGAGTTTTTGTATACACTCTAAGTATTAAACCGGCTAAAACAAGCCGGTTTTTTCAATATCGTTATCATGTACTACCGTTACATATTTTACGTTTTTAAGGTCAATAATCACGCTTACGCTGTTTCTCATAGACTTTATAACCAAAAAATCAGCACCGACCTCCAAAAGTATCCCCATACGGCTTTCAAGCCTGTTACCCAATAAAGACTCAGCTTTTATAAGCTTTCCTATATGCTTTTTAAGATAGCCCTGAAAAAATGTGGGATTTTCAAGGCTTTCAGGCTCACGCCGAGCCTGTACGGTATTTCGGCGGTTTTCTATCTGCATAGGGTAGCGTGGATTTGTTCTCCCCGTTTCAGTTAGCCTATCGTTTTTAAGATATCTTTCGTAAAGCTCTAAATCACGTTCATTTGTGATATTTTTAGGTAAATTTTGTTCCATATTAACCTCCTTGGTATAGATTTTTTTACCGTCTTAGTATATAATATGACTGTAAACTTAAATTGTCAGGAGGATTTTCTATGTCGAGTAAGGGTTATACACCCCATATAAACGCATCGGCTGAGGATTTCGCTAAAACCGTACTCATGCCCGGCGACCCATACCGTTCAAAGCTTATAGCCGAGAACTTTTTGGAAAATGCAAGGCTTGTTAACGATGTCCGTGGTGTTAAAGGGTATACCGGTACTTATAAGGGAGTACCGGTATCGGTAATGGCAAGCGGTATGGGTATGCCTGCTATTGGTATTTATTCATATGAGCTTTTTAACTTTTTCAACGTTGAAAATATTATCCGTGTTGGCTCGGCAGGTTCATACAGAGAGGAAGTTAAGGTGCGTGATATCGTTATAGCTCAGGGTGCCTGCTTTGACTCGTCGTACGATAAGCAGTTCGGTCTCGGCGGAAATTTTGCCCCTATTGCCGATTACGGACTTTTAAGTAACTGTGCCTACGTCGCTCAGGATTTAGGGGCAAATTACCATGTAGGCAACATACTTTCAACCGATGCCTTCTACGGCGACTCCGAAAATCTGCCCGAATATAAAAAGCCTCAAAAGCTTTGGAGTAAAATGGGAGTATTGGCTGTGGAAATGGAGGCGGCAGCTTTATACATGAATGCTGCAAGATGGGGCAAAAAGGCTTTAGCTGTATGTACTGTTTCGGATTCCCTTGTAACAGGAGAATCCTTAAGCGCTGACGACCGACAAAACTCCTTTACTCAAATGATAAAAATAGCTCTCGAAACGGCTGTAAAATGCTCCTGAGACAGCTTAAAAAATACACTCCTGAGACAGCTTGAAAAATAAATTGATTGCTATTGTAAAGAAAATGTGGTATTATATTTCCTGTAGACTCATTTTTTTAGTATTGGTAATTAAACCAATCAGCTGATGAAAGGGATGCACGAAATGACAGTTTCGAAGGTCGGGCTTTACATCCTTACCTTTTTTAAGGATATTCTACCCAGCTTTTTAGCGGATAATTTTGAGATAAGAAAAACAAAGAGGTCACAAATAGCAGGTTTGGCAGTCGGTGCTGTGACCCTTTTAGGTGTTATATTAGGTGTAAATCA
>JAFUOL010000029.1 GCA_017481865.1 Clostridia bacterium
ATCTGAGAAATACAAGAACTTTTTTTCTTTAATTAAGGGAATGAAAAAGTTAGAAACTTTGACACCCGAAATCGTTACAAGTTTAATTGATAAAATAGAAATATCTCAGGGTGAATACATAAAAGAAAATGACAAGAAAATTAAAAAGCAAAGAATCCAGATATATTTCAAGTTTATCAACGAGGGTGTTGAAACACCATAAACATACCCATACACATGGTAAGCGCCTGCTTTCCGCAGCTGCCGCAGCATTTAAAGGGTTTATCAAGATTATAGGCAATTCTCGGCAGATACCCCAAATCCTCTAAAAGGGTGAAAAGGGGGAAAAATATCGCCATAGGCGGCAGCATTACCGAAATCACCCACGCAGGCACTCGGTACACACCGTCTATAAGTAAGCTGCTAAGCCTTTCGGGGGTGTTTAAAAGCTGTAAGCCCTTTCTTAAAAGCACCTCAACTGACGAAAAAAGACTTGATAAAAATTCCGACACATAGTTAGACCCCGTTATAGTCAGCCAGAAAACCGCCAATAATAACAAAAGCATTACGGGGTAGCCAAGCTTTTTGCTAGTAAGAATACGGTCAATTTTAAGGTCACGGGAATTATATCCGTCCTTTTTCTTGACAGCAGTTTTACATATATCCTCAGCACTTGTTACTATTGCCGCAACTATCATATCGTGAAGTCGGTCTCCACGTATCCCGTCTTTGTAAAGTTGCTCCCTTGCTGACTTTAAAGCCTGCGATACTTCGCAGTCCTCTAAAATATCCTCACCTAAAAAATTTTCTATTTCCTTATTTAAAGCGGTATCGCACTCTAAAAGTCTTAGAGAAAGCCACCGTGTAGGCAGTCGTCCGCCGATTTTTTTAGCTATTACAGGCTCGGTTATTTCCAAAGCTTTTTCTATAGCCTCGGGGTAATTTACCCTGAATTTTTCAGCTTTAAAATCCTTGTCTGTTACCTTATCCATTGCGCAAATCAAGGCTTTTAGCGTTTTCTTATTTCTCGCCACCGTTCCCACCACGGGAACACCCAATCGGGCGGATAAATCATCAATTTTTATTTCAATTCCCTTTCGTTTTGCCTCGTCAAGAAGGTTGACACAAACTATTACATTTTGAGATATCTCCAAAATCTGCAATACAAGATTGAGGTTTCTTTCAAGGCTTGTAGCGTCACACACTACAGCAACTGCATCGGGGTCACCGAAGCAAATAAAGTTACGGGCGACCTCCTCCTCGGGAGAGTGCGCCATAAGGGAGTATGTACCTGGGATATCCACCAGTACATAATTTTTATCACTCCCCTTGCAATACCCCAAAGCATTGCTGACTGTTTTGCCTGCCCAATTTCCCGTATGCTGTTTCATGCCTGTAAGGGCATTAAAAACCGTACTTTTCCCTACATTCGGGTTTCCCGCAATGGCAATTACCGTATCTGCCGAATTTTTGATATCAATACCTGAATCCATTGCGTTTTTTCCTGTTGAAGCGCTTGTCAGCCCCATTACTTTTCCTCCCTTACAATTATTTCTCCGCTGTCATCACTGCGTATTGCTATGACCGCACCACGTATCAAGTATGCCTTAGGGTCACCCGACGGGCTCTGCCCCACGCATTTAACAACTGTATTTTCAATAAGACCGATGTCGAGAAAACGTCTGCGCATACTGCCACGGGTGAGAATTTCGCTTACAATACAGCTTTGCCCAACTTCCAAATCACATAAATACTTCATATAAAATCACCCTTACTAATATTCTATTCAGAATATCAATAAGGGTGTGTTGTTTTAAATATTGACAAACGTAAAATATTTGGTATAATAAAGACAGAAAGGCAACCGATAGACGGTTAGCCCTCAAAATAGCTTAGAAATAAATCGTCAGCTTTGTCAGGGATGGCGGTTTATTTCTTTTTTATGCTCAATATGTAACCTGTTGCAAATACAATAATTAAAATTATATAAGCCGCTTGTTCCATAAGCAACGCCCCCTTTCGAGGGCAAGACTTAACCGCCTACCGAATGTAGGTTGCCTTTAAGGGTGCTTAAAACACCGCATTTATTTTACATTATTCGATATAGTTTGTCAATGCCCGTTAATAGTTTTTAAAACAAAAGCCTACCTTGCGAAACATCTGTCATAAATATGTCCTATAGAACATAATATTGTACAAAAGAGTGTTCGGCTTTAGACTTATAAAAGCACCACCCTAAAGCCTTAGGAGGAAAAAATTATGACAAACACCGAAATTTATAAGGATATTGCCGAGCGTACCGGCGGCGATATTTACATCGGAATCGTAGGTCCCGTAAGAACGGGTAAATCCACCTTCATAAAGCAGTTTATGGATAAGCTGGTTCTGCCCAATCTGCCGGGCGATTATTTAAAAGAAAGGGCTAATGATGAGCTACCCCAATCGTCCTCAGGCAGGACGATTATGACTACTGAGCCTAAGTTCATACCCGAAAAGGGAGCACATATAAATATAGACGATTCGGCTCAAATGAACGTGCGGCTTATAGACTGTGTAGGCTACATAGTACCCAGCGCCCTCGGTTACATTGAGGGTGACCAGCCACGTATGGTAATGACCCCTTGGTTTGAGGAGCCAATACCCTTTAACATGGCAGCCGAAATAGGCACAAGAAAGGTAATAAATGAGCACTCTACTATAGGTCTTGTTATCACTACCGACGGCAGTATAAGCGATATACCCAGAGAGGAATATGCCGAAGCGGAGGAGCGTGTAATCGACGAATTAAAGGCTATAAACAAGCCCTTTATCGTATTGCTTAACTGTATGTATCCCCAGTCCCAAGAGGCTTTAGGGACCGCCGCCGAGCTTACCGAAAAATACGGTGTCCCCGTTCAGCCGGTAAACTGCCTCGACCTTAACGAGGATGACATTAAGCAGATACTTTCCCGTATACTTTTTGAATTCCCCATAAAGGAGATAAGCATTTGCTTCCCCCGTTGGATAAATTCTTTGCCCCTTGACCATTGGCTCAGAAGCGACCTTACCGAAATTATTAAAAAGTCGGCAGGCAGTATTCGCCATATAAGGGATATAAGCTGTTTTGAAAACGCCTTTTGCGACTGCGAAAATGTAGATTGTGCCACTATAGAGGGTATTGCCTTGGGTTCAGGCAGTGCCGAGGTTATGCTTAACACCAAGCCCAGTCTTTTCTATAAGATTTTAGCCGAGACTACGGGTCTTGTTATAAACGATGAGCAGGAGCTTATGGAAAGTATAGCCGACCTTGCAAAATGCAAAAAAGAATATGCGAGGGTGAAAGGTGCTCTTGACGAGGTTGAGGCTACAGGCTACGGCATAATAATGCCCGAAACAGAGGAATTAAAGCTGGAGGAACCCGAAATCGTAAAGCAGGGCGGCAGATACGGTGTAAGGCTAAGAGCATCAGCTCCGTCTATCCACCTGATGAAGGCCAATATTACCACCGAGGTAAGTCCCAGTGTAGGAAGTGAAAAGCAATCCGAAGACCTTGTAATGTACCTATTAAGCGGATTTGAGGAGGACCCCGTAAAGATTTGGGATTCCAACATTTTCGGAAAATCCCTCCACGACCTCGTAAACGAGGGACTGCACACCAAGCTTTCCCGTATGCCTACGGATGCCAGAATGCGTGTTCAGGAAACTGTAGAGCGTGTTATTAACGAAGGCTGTAACGGTCTTGTGTGTATTCTGCTGTAAAATACTATATAAGAGTAATGGCGAACCATAAGGTTCGCCATTTTCGCAGCCTACAAAAACCGCCGCAAGGGTTAAACCTTGCGGCGGAGCTTTTTGCTGTTATTCTATTAGCAAACCTCTGCAATGTCGAAAAGCTTTTTGGGGAGCTCTTCCTTATCAGCAGAAATTGTGAATACGAACTCAACATCCTCAATCTTGGAAACTCTCTCCAAGAAAGCTGCAAGCTCATCATAATCACGTGAGCCGATACGAAGTGTAGCGTCGCCGAAAATGTGAGTAACATCGTTATTGCCTGCCTTAATGCCGGAAACCATACCGTAATACTCGCCGTAGCCTGAAATTGCATAATCCTCAGCATCGATAAGACGTGCTTTATGGGTAACAGAATAGGTCAGAGTGTCGCCCTTTTCGATGCAGACAACATTGCCGAGACTATTAGCAGTTGCTTCATTTACCATGTCAACTAACTTCTTAGTCTTGCCTGAACCTTTTTTTCCGATAATGAGTTTAATCATTTGTACCACTCCTTGATATATTTTCTGCCTTGGGGCAGTATTTTCTTATTTTTTATTTGCCGAGTCTTGCTTCCAGTTCGGCTTTCTGTGCCTCGTAGCCGGGCTTGCCCAAAAGGGCGAACATATTCTTTTTATAGCTTTCAACACCGGGTTGGTCAAAGGGATTTACACCCAACATATAACCAGAAATTGCACAAGCCTTTTCAAAGAAGTAAATAAGCTCGCCGAGGTTTTCCTCATCAGGCTTATCAACATTTATTACAAGGTTGGGAACGCCGCCGTCTGTATGGGCGAGAACTGTACCCTCGAATGCCTTTTCGTTAACGAAGGACATTGTCTTACCTGCCAAGAAGTTAAGACCGTCACCGTTGTTGCTTTCCTCCTCGATAACTACGTCCTTATCGGTTTCGTTAAATGTAACTACGGTTTCAAACATGATACGGCTGCCATCCTGCACGTACTGACCCATAGAATGAAGGTCGGTAGAGAAAATAACCGATGCAGGGAAAAGGCCCTTATTATCCTTACCCTCACTCTCGCCGAAGAGCTGCTTAAACCATTCAGCCATCATAGCGAAACGGGGCTCATAGGAAACGAGCAGTTCAACCGACTTACCCTTGCGGTAGAAAGCGTTTCTGATAGCCGCATAGGTATAGCAGTCATTCTTGTACATATCCTCATTATTAAACTTAACAGAAGCGTTAGCCGCACCTGCCATAAGCTTATCAATATCGGCACCTGCTGCCGCAATAGGTAAAAGACCAACAGCTGTAAGAACAGAAAATCTGCCGCCTACATCGTCCGGCACTACAAAGCACTCATAGCCCTTTTCGTCCGCAAGAGCTTTGAGAGTTCCTCTTGCTTTGTCTGTTGTACAGTAAATACGCTTTGCAGCCTCTGCCTCGCCGTACTGCTCCTCAAGATACTTTCTGAATACTCTGAAAGCAACTGCAGGCTCGGTAGTAGTACCTGATTTTGAAATAATGTTTACAGATACACGCTTGCCCTCGCAAAGCTTTATAATATCCGAAAGATAAGAACCGCTTATACTGTTACCGGCAAAGTAAATTTCGGGTGCACCGTCACGCAGAGAATTGTAGTAGGGTCCCTTTAAGAACTCTATAGCCGCACGTGCGCCCAGGTATGAGCCGCCGATACCTATAACTATCAAAACATCGGTATCCTTACGGATTTTTTCAGCCGCCTTTTTAATTCTGGCAAATTCTTCCTTATCATAATCGGTAGGAAGATTTACCCAACCCAAAAAGTCGTTACCAAGACCCGATTTTGCATTTACTGCCTTATGCGCATCTGAAACCTGACCCTCAAGTCCCTTAAGGTCATTTTCCCTTAAAAAGTCTGATGCGTAGGCAAAATTAAACTTAACTGACATATTTTTACCTCCGATTAACTTCTGCTACTATTTTACAATATTATCTTAACTTTTTCAAGTCAAATTACAATATATTCAAAGAAAGTTTTTTATATTTTAAATAATCCTTTCAAAATCCAGCCCAATGTAACCCCTATTGTAAGCTTTTCTACACCATTTTCGGCGGTTATGGGGATACGTCCTATCTGTTCTTCGCCTGCATAAACATTTACATAGCCTAAAACATCGCCCTTTTTTACGGGAGCTGTAATATCGGTATTCCACTCGGTAGTTCTGGTAACGGTATCCTTTGAGGTCTTAGGCAATAAAATATTTACGGTGTCCTCTGCCTTTACCGCCACCGTTTTCTCGGTTCCGCCGTTTATTTCAATTTCGGTTTCGGCTAATTCGGCTGTGAGTTTGGTAAAGCTATAGTTTGCAAAGCCGTAGTCAAGCAGCTTTTTCGCACCCTCAAAACGGTCGTTACTGGTTTCGCCTGCCAATATTACGGCTACTAATTGCAGTCCGTCCCTTTCAGCCGATGCAGAAAGACAGTACTTAGCCGTACTTGTGGTACCTGTTTTAAGTCCCGTCGTGCCCTGATAAAATCTTACCAGCTTATTAGTATTTACAAGCTCGCTTTTGCCGTCACGCAGACTATCCATCCAAACGGTAGAATAATTCTTTATAAGGTCGTGCTTTATAAGCTCACAGGACATTATTGCCACATCGTGAGCAGAAGTTAAATGACCCTCGGCATCAAGACCTGTACAGTTTTGGAAGGTGGTATTGGTCATACCAAGCTCGGCTGCCCTTTCGTTCATTAAAGCCACAAAGCCCTCCTCACTTCCTGCAACAAGCTCGCCTAAAGCTACACAGGCATCATTTGCAGAGGCTATTACGGTAGCCTTAAGCAGTTCGTTCACCGTCATGCATTCCCCCGGCTCTAACCATATCTGTGAGCCGCCCATACTGCAAGCATGCTCGCTGGCGCTGACCTGAGTTTCAAGGGTGAAATCTCCTCGGTCGAGTGCCTCCATCACAAGGAGCAATGACATTATTTTGGTAATGGATGCAGGCGGAAGCTTTTCGTCGGAATTGGATTCGTACAAAATTTCCCCTGTCTCAGGCTCCATAAGAATGGCAGACTTAGCCCTGATATCAAGCGTCTGCCCTATAGCGGCGGAAACCGTTTCGGCGCTTAGCGGCACCTCTATATCCGAAATATCACACTCGGCGGAGACGGTGGTCTCGGTCTCGGCGGCAGTTACGGGCATTACCGTAAAACCTAAAATCAGCAAAAAAATTATCAATCTTTTCAAAACAAAACACCCCAAACACATTATATATAAAATAATATGTTTGAGATGTTCTTTAAATAACTATTTAATAATTCCGCCACCTATGACGGTGTCGCCGTCATAAAAGACTGCAGACTGCCCTGCACTGGGTGCCCGCTGAGGCTCTTTAAATTCAATCATCACACCGTTTTTATAAGGATATATTACCGCAGGCTGTTCTGTGTGTCTGTACCTTAGCTTTGCGGTAACCTCCATCTCCCCTTTAAGGGAATCAAAGGGTATAAAATTGTTTTCCTCGGTATAAACCTGTTTTTTAAATAGGTGTTCCTCGTCACCTAAAACCACACGGTTGGTGACGGGGTCTTTTTCTATCACAAAGGCATGCTTTCCGAGGGCAATACCAAGACCCTTGCGTTGACCCAAGGTATACCGTATAACACCCTTATGCTTGCCTAAAATGTTGCCGTTAATATCTACATAGTCTCCAATTTCTGAAACGAAACCGTCGGTTTTTTCAATAAAGGAGGCATAATCTCCGTCAGGCACAAAGCAGATATCCTGACTGTCAGGACGCTGAGCGCTGACTAAGCCTGCCGCCTGCGCCTTTTCCCTTACCTGCTGTTTTGAAAAAACGCCTAAGGGCAGTACCAAATTGGAAAGCTGATACTGATTTAGGGAATACAGCACATAGGACTGATCCTTCGACCTGTCCTCGCCCCTGAAAAGTCCGTATCTGCCGTTTTCTTGCTTTTTCACCTGAGCATAGTGACCCGTAGCGATTTTGTCATACCCTAATTTTACCGCACTATCCAGCATTGCGCCGAATTTTATGTGGCGATTGCACACCACACAAGGGTTAGGTGTTCTGCCGTCTTTGTATTCCGATATAAAGTTTGCTATAACGGTACTACGGAATTTTTGCTTTAAATCAAGTACTGTATGAGAGAAGCCCAAACGCTCGCAAACCGCCTTAGCATCGGCTATATCCCCCGAATTATCCTTATCACAAAGGGTAAGTGTCACACCTGCGACCTCGTACCCCATTTCTTTTAAAATAAGTGCCGCAGCGGAGGAATCCACACCGCCGCTCATACCGACTAAAACCTTTTCTTTCATTGTGCCTCCGTAATAAAAAAGGTCACCTCATTTTGCGGTGACCTTTTGAGCTTAAATAGATGTTGTGTGAGCAACCTCGTACATATCGTCATCGAAGGGCTTCTTCATATTAAGTGCCTCGTAAATGTCGTAATCTACGATTTCATCCTTCTTGATGCCAACAACACGGTTGCCTATACCCTTGCTTAAAAGCTTAACTGCGGCATATCCGAGCTGGGTAGCTGCCACACGGTCTCTAACGGTAGGATTACCGCCACGCTGAACGTGACCTAAGATAGTGGCTCTGGTCTCGATACCGGTAGCCTCCTCTATCTCCTTGGCCATTTGTTCAACACCGCCTATACCCTCGGCTACAACGATAATAAAATGCTTTTTACCTGTTTTCTGGGTATCCTGAATTTTTGTAATAACATCACTGAGCTTTGTTTCAATCTCAGGTACCATTATGGCGGTAGCACCTACGGCAATACCGCATTGAAGCGCTAAGTAGCCTGCACGTCTGCCCATTACCTCAACAACGCTGCAGCGGTCATGAGACTGGGCGGTGTCACGTATCTTATCCACCATTTCCATAGCGGTATTCATAGCAGTATCAAAGCCTATTGTGTATTCGGTGGAGGAGATATCGTTATCAATAGTTCCGGGCACACCAACACAAGGAATACCTCTTAAAGAAAGGTCACGGGCACCTCTGTAAGAACCGTCACCGCCGATAACAACAATACCCTCGATACCGTGTTTTTTACAGTTTTCGATAGCCTGTTGCATACCCTCCTCGGTTTTGAACTTGGGGCTTCTTGCAGTATAAAGAACAGTTCCTCCACGGTGAATAATATCCGATACGGAACGTACATCCAAATCAACAATATCGCCCTCGATAAGACCGTTATATCCTCTGCGAACACCCTTGACTGTCATTCCCAAAGAAATAGCCGTTCTTACCACAGCACGTACTGCCGCATTCATTCCCGGAGCATCTCCTCCGCTGGTCAGTACCGCAATTGTTTTCATTTTAATCAACTCCATAAATTTAATCCGTTAATACACAGTATAAACCATATTTGTTAATTTTTCAACAATAAATTTTATTATTCAACTAATTTTATATTTTGCGAGCCTAAAAATTCTGCAAGCTGTGAGATAAGCGTTTCATTGGACTTTACCCTTAAAGCCTTGGGCGCCTCCAGCTTTTTACCCGTTTCGGTACAGTAGATATATACGGGGGTTTCTCCCGTATGCAGTGACAGAATTTCTTTCACACGTGTAAAATCACTGCATTGGGTATTTTTCACCTTTATATAAAGTCCGCTGGCAAATTTCTTTGACTGTTTTGCGGCAGTTTCGGGTAATTCCTCAACATTTAAAGCTACTATCTCAACATCCCTGTCCTCCCTCTCGGAAATACGTCCTGTAAGAATCACGGGCTTTGTACCGCTCAAAACAGGCTTGAACTTAACATAAGCCGCCTCAAATACCGTAACACTTACTGAAGCATAAACATCCTCAATCTGGCAGGATGCCATAAGCTTATTATTTTTAAGCTGGCGCACCTTTAAATTATTTATAATGCCCGCTACTGTAACCTTGTCTCCGTCGGAATATTTGCCTGAGAGAATGTCCGAAGTCTTAGTAAGTCCTGCCGAGGAAAGAAAGCGGGAATACTTTGCCATAGGATGCCCCGAAATGTAAATTCCCGTAGCCTCTTTTTCAAGCTGTAGCTTTGTGTCCTCGTCCATTTCCTCGGTTTTTTGAGGGATAAAGACATCGGGCGCACCCATTTCCTCAAAGAGATTTAACTGACCGTCACCCGAAAATCTTATCTCGTTTTCAACGGCCGCAAGCGTTCCCTCAATATTATAAAGCATTTGACGACGATTATCCTCAAGTCCGTCCAAAGCGCCGCTTTTAATTAACCCTTCCAAAGCCTTGCGGTTAAATTCCCTTGAATGGTTGCGGCGGCAGAAATCGTACATTGAGGTATATTCCCCGTTCTGCTGTCTCTCGGAAATCAGCCTTTCGATAATGCCCTGACCTAAATTTTTAATAGCGTTAAGACCGAAGCGTATATTGCCGTTTTCGGGAATAAATCCACTGCCGCTGTTGTTAACATGGGGCGGCAGTACCCTTATGCCTATGCGCTTACACTCCGCATTATACAGCGCTAATTTTGAGGCAGAGTCCATCATGCTGGTCATAAGTGCCGAAAAATACTCAGCAGGATAATGGCATTTTAAATATGCTGTTCTGTAGGCTACAAAGGAATATGCGGCGGCATGGGCTTTATTAAAGGCATAAGAGCTAAAGCTTGACATATCCTCAAATATCTTTTCCGCCGTTTCTTTTTCTACTCCACGGGCAATAGCGCCGTCACAGATAACATTGCCCTTTTCGTCCCTTTCACCGTAGAGGAAAAATTCCTTTTCCCTACGCATTACCTCATGCTTTTTCTTAGCCATGGCACGTCTTACAATATCCGCTCTGCCGAAGGAATATCCGGCAAGAGTTCTGAACACCTGCATTACCTGCTCCTGATAAACTATACAGCCGTAGGTAACGTCAAGTATTTCCTTTAGTGCAGGGGTTGAGTAACTGATATCCTGCGGATTGTGGCGGTTGTGAATGTATTTAGGAATAGAATCCATAGGTCCGGGTCGGTAGAGGGATAGTATCGCCGTTAAATCCTCTATACTTTCGGGACCGAATTGCCTGAGAACATTTTTCATACCGTCCGACTCGAACTGGAAAACACCATCGGTAAGACCTTTGCCCATCATAGTATATGTCTGCTTGTCGTCAAGCGGGACTTTTTCGATATCGAAATCGGGGCTATACTTTCTTATATACTTCTGCGCCTCGTCTATAACGGTAAGGTTGCGAAGTCCCAAAAAGTCCATTTTTAAAAGACCTAATTCCTCAAGTCCCGTCATGGTGTACTGGGTTACTACCGCATCGTCATTAACGGCAAGGGGGACGTATTCAGCCACAGGGCGGTCGGATATTACCACTCCCGCCGCATGAGTGGAGGCATGCCTCGGTGTGCCCTCAAGCTTTACCGACATATCTATAAGCACCTTTACCTGAGGGTCGTTTTCGTAAAGACTGCGAAGCTCCTTTGAGCCCTCCAACGCTCTGTTTATAGTCATTCCCACAGATTGGGGTATAAGCTTTGCTATTTTATCGCAAAGTGCATAGGGGTAGTCCATTGCTCTGCCAACATCACGCACAGCCGCACGTGCTGCCATAGTACCGAAGGTGATTATCTGGGAAACACGGTCGCTGCCGTACTTTTCTATAACATAATCTATTACCTTTTGGCGGTTTACAAAGCAAAAATCTATATCAAAATCGGGCATGGAAACATGCTCGGGGTTTAAAAACCGCTCAAAGAACAAATTATATTTTATAGGGTCTATACCCGTAATTCCGATACAGTAGGCTACAAGACTTGCCGCTCCCGAGCCTCTGCCCGGTCCTACAGGTATACCGTGGCTTTTGGCGTAGTTTACAAAATCAGCGACTATCAGGAAATAGTCTACATAGCCCATGCGGTTTATTATAGATAACTCATAATCAAGTCTTTGGGTGACCACACTTTCGGGATTTTCACCGTAGATACGCTTTAGACCTTCAAGGCTTTTTTCCTTTAAATAGTTAAAATGGTCTTTGTCGCCTATGTCAAATCTCGGCAGCTTAATCTTGCCGAATTCAAATTCCACGTTACACCTTTCGGAAATTTTTGCGGTATTAGCGATAGCCTCGGGTACATTCGGGAATAGTGCCGACATTTCCTCGGCAGTCTTTAAATAAAATTCCTCGGTTTTAAATTCCAGCGGATTTTCGTCGGTTATTTTACTTCCCGTTTGAATACAAAGCAATACCTTGTGCATATGTGCATCATCTTTAAGGATATAGTGCACGTCATTAGTAGCAACAAGCGGTATGCCCGTTTCCTTAGAAAGTCTTATTATTTGGGGATTTACTAAGGATTGCTCACGTATACCGTGGTTCTGAAGCTCTAAAAAGTAATTGTTTTCGCCGAAAACCTCTTTGTACCAAAGGGCGGTTTCCTTAGCCTTTTGGTAGTCACCGTTTAAAAGCTGTTTTGGTATCTCACCTGCAAGGCAGGCGGAAAGGGCGATTATACCCTCGTGGTATTTTTGCAAGGTTTCACGGTCAACCCTCGGCTTATTGTAAAAGCCCTCTGTAAAGCCTAAAGAAACCAGCTTTATAAGGTTGCGGTAGCCTGTGTTATTTTCGCAAAGCAGTACTAAATGACTGTAAGTGCCGTCTAAGGTCTTTTGCTTGTCAAATCGGCTTTTAGGCGCAACATAAACCTCACACCCGATTATAGGCTTAACTCCCTTTTTTAGGGCATATTTATAAAAATCAATACATCCGTACATTACACCGTGGTCGGTTACCGCAATACTTTTCTGCCCCAATTCCGCTACACGGTCAATAAGCCTTTCTATACGGCAACAGCCGTCCAAAAGACTGTACTCTGTATGCACATGCAAATGAGCAAAATCCATATTACCCTACCTTTCCGAAGTGTTTTTATTATTTTAACATATATAATGTGGATTTATCAACCGTAAATTAAAAATGAGGGTACTTAAAGCACCCTCTAAAGCTCAAATTCAACATTATATTTTTCTGCCCAGTAATCGAACTGAATAAGCCAAGCTATAAGCTGAGGTGTGGACATTAACTGCCCGAACCAGGTTTTATCCTCGCCCGACAGCACCTCATTTAATACATTGGTGTTTATAACCTCTGACAGTATGCCCTTTTTATTAAGCCTTTCCTTTAACATTTCGGTTACTGCCTTGCGGTATTCGGGTGAATGAGTCTTAGGATAGGGACTTTTTTTGCGCCAAAGTATTTTATCGGGAAGGCTATCGCTTACGGCATTACGCAAAAGTGCCTTTTCCACTCCGTTTTCAAATTTTATCTCCCACGGCACATTGTAAACGTATTCAAGTATACGGTGGTCGGCAAAGGGAACACGCACTTCTACTCCCGAATACATACTCATTCTGTCCTTACGCTCTAAAAGGGAGGTCATAAAATACCCGACAGAAAGCCAAGTAGCAATTCTCGAAGTGCGCATGGCATCATTATCGGTAGGCAGTGTAGAGCAATTTTCTATAACCTTTCGGTATTCGCCTGACAAATAGTCGTAGCCCTCTTGAGGTCTTGCAAACTCCTTTTTAAAAATACCTGCACGCTCCATAGGCTCATGTATCCACGGAAAGAAATCACGGTAGAGCATTTCGGGGCGGTAAAACCACGGATATCCGCCGAAAATCTCATCCGCACACTCTCCCGAGAGGGCTACGGTGTGCTTTTCTTTTACACGCTTACAATAGTAAAGCAGGGATGAATCAATATCCGCCTGCCCTGGGAAATCTCTGGCATCTACTGCCGAATAAAGATAATCCGCCACCGTTTTGTTGGGTACAGTAAGTACAGTATGGTCGGTATCCAGATATTCCGCTAAATATTTGGCAAAATCGTCATCGCCCTGAGGCTGGAAAATGGACTGCTTAAAGTTTTCTTTATTTCCCTCATACTCAAAGGAATAGGTAGAAAGCCGCTCTCCCCTTTTACGGTAAATATCAGCGGTAAGTGAAGTCAATGCAGAGGAATCAAGCCCACCCGATAAAAAGGTACAAAGCGGCACATCACTTACGGTCTGACGCTTTAGAGCATCCCGTATAAGCTCTCCAGTTTCCTCAGCCGCCGTTTCAGCAGTTCCGCTGAACGGCTTTGCTTCAAGTGACCAATAGCTTTTAATTTTAAGACCTTTTTCGGAAAATTCGGCACATTCACTAGGCTTTAGCTCCTTAATATCACGGAAAATACCGCTACCCGACAGTGTTACGGGGGCCAAGAATATAAGCTGCCAAAGTCCTACATTATCAAGCTTAGATCTCACTTGCGGATTTTTAAGTAATGCCTTTATTTCGGAGGCAAACAAAAAGCTATCCCCTGCCATAGAATAAAAAAACGGCTTTACGCCAAGTCGGTCACGTGCTAAAAACACCCTGCGGTCATGCTTATCATACACGCAAAAAGCAAAAATACCGTTAAGCTTTTTAGGACATTCGTCACCGAAAATAATATAACTCCATAGTACCGTTTCGGTATCGCACTCGGTCTTAAACTCGGCACCGTAGGTCGTAAGCTCTTTTCTCAGCTCGGGGGAATTGTATATTTCTCCGTTATATATAATAGTGTATTCTCTGCCCTCAAAGCTTGCAGTCATAGGCTGACGGCCTTTTTCGGGGTCCATAACGCTTAGTCTGTTATGATGCAACGCCGTAAATTCATCATTATAGCTTTCTGTAGCATCAGGACCACGGTTTTTCATGGTTAACCCCATTTTTTGCACCAAATCCACATCGGGTCGGTTTTTAAAATCTATAATTCCGCAAATCGAACACATAATATCACTCCGTTTCCTTTTTTATTGTATGCAGTATATGAAAAGAATGTGTTTTCGGTTAAAATTTCTTGTTAATTTTGAGTTCATAATTTTATTGACAAAAAATAAGAATAGTGATAATATGTAAATAAGAGGACAAAGGTGCCCCCTAAAGGAAGCCTTTGTCCTTTATTATGTGACAAGAAGGGAAAATATGAGCAAAAAGAGAAAAATTATTTCTTTAGCCGTATGGTTAGGTCTTATATTGATTACCCTTGTAGGAATATTCCTGACAGGCGGTACGGAAAGCCACGAGACCATACGTGAAATCATGCGTGATGCGGTATTGCATGATAAAAACCGAATAAGTCTTTTCGGCATGGAGGTAAATCCGGCGGTTATTTCGGCATTTACCGTAACGGGTATACTGCTTACAGCCGCTCTTATAATAAGGCTGTTTGTTATACCGAAATTCAAAATTATACCGAGTAAATTCCAACTGCTTTTAGAACAGCTTGTGGGATTTTTCACGGGGCTTGGCAAATCAAACAGCCCACACCGCAACGGCTTTTTGAATGTGTATATATTCTCGGCGGGTGTTTACATCTTTTTCGGCACTCTGTTTGAACTGTTCGGACTGCAAGCGGTCACTACCCACGGTATACCGATAGCCCTGCCCGCCCCTTTATCGGATATAAATGCCGCAATAGCATTAGGCTGTATGTCCTACCTTATAATCATGTCGGGAGGTATTGCCGCAAACGGAATAAAGGGCGTAGGAAAAACATTAAAGGATTTTTCACTTCCAATATCAATGAGCTTCCGTCTTTTCGGCGCATTGCTTAGCGGTCTTTTAGTAACAGAGCTTGTTTACTACTATTCGGGGCTTAGCTTTGTGCTTCCCGTTGTTGTAGCGGTGCTGTTTACACTTTTGCACGCACTTATACAAACCTATGTGTTAACCATGCTCACTTCTCTGTTCTACGGCGAAGTGTCCGAGATTCATAAGAAAAACAAAAAAATAAAAGGAGTTAATTAAAATGACAGCAACCAAAAAACTTACAAAAATCTTTATACTTTTAAGCTTATTTATAATGCTTTTCGCTACCTGTTCATTAGCAGTAAGCGCAGAGGGCACCACCGAAGCTGCAGTAGCTGTAGCCGAGGAAGCAGCGGATAATTCAGCCGGCATGAAGGCTGTTGCAGCTGCGATTACCGTTGGTCTTGCAGCTGCGGCAGGTGCCATAGGTATGGGTATTGCAATTGCAAAATCGGTTGAGGGTATTTCCCGTCAGCCCGAGGCAGAAGGAAAGATAAGAACCTCTTTAATGCTGGGACTTGTATTTGTTGAGACCGCTATCATCTATGCACTTATTATAGCGGTACTTATTATATTTGTTCTTTAAGGGAGGTATCGGACAGTGGAGATACCGCTCAATATAGATTGGCAACAGATACTTCTGCATGTATTCAATTTTATAATTCTTACGGGCGGACTGTATTTTCTGTTATACAGTCCGATAAAGAAATTTATTGATAGCAGAGAGCAATATTACAAGGATTTAGACAGTCAGGCTAATGCTAAGCTTGAAACTGCCGAAAAGCTGGAGCAGGAAGCAAAGGCTAAAATAGCCAATACAGATAATGAAATTAAGGAAAACCGCACAAAAGCAGAAGCTGAGCTTGATGCTTATATTGAGAGGCAAAAAGCAGAGGCAAATGCAAAGGCGGAAAAAATACTGTCCGATGCAAGAGACAGAGCACAGGCGGAAAAACGTTCCGTTATGGAAAGCGCCGAAAAGGAAATTATAGATATAACCAAAGCGGTTGCGGCAAAAATGCTAAGCTCGAGTACCGATGAGGCATACAGTCAGTTCCTTGATATAGTTGAAAGAGATGAGCGCAATGACAACTCCTAAAAAACATATAGCAAAGCTTTTCAGTAACACTCCGCCAAAGGGTGAACAGCTTCAAAGATTTACCGCATTTATAAAGCGCAAATACGGTGAAGATACGGAGCTTTGCTGGATAGAGGACACCGCTATAGAAAACGGTTTCCGTCTGGAAGTGGGCACTAATGTTTATGACTGGACCGAAAAGGGACTTTTAGCCCAATTCGACGGTCATTTGGATAACATAAAGTATAAGGACGGAATGTCCATAGTTCCCCTGATACGTAATTCTGTGGAGGGCTGGACACCGAAAGCCTTTGCCGAGGAAACAGGCGAAGTGCTGTCGGTTGGTGACGGTATTGCCACCGTATCGGGACTTCATAATGCCGCATACGGCGAGATACTTCTGTTTGACTGCGGTATACGTGGAATGGTGCAGGAGCTGAAAAGTGACAGTATAGGCTGTATCCTTTTCGGGGACAGCGAGCTTGTAACCCAAGGAAGTACCGTAAAGCGCACCGGTAAAACCGCAGGTATGCCTGTAGGCGAGAGCTTTATAGGCAGGGTAATAGATGCTTTGGGCACTCCTATTGACGGCAAGGGTGAAATCAAACCCTCCGACTACAGACCTATAGAAAACCCTGCCCCCGGTATTATAGACCGCCAAAGCGTAAATCAGCCAATGGAAACAGGAATACTAACTATAGACTCTATGTTCCCTATTGGCAAGGGTCAGCGTGAGCTGATTATCGGTGACAGACAGACGGGTAAAACCGCCATAGCCGTAGACACCATACTAAACCAAAAGGGCAAAAGTGTAATATGTATATATGTTGCTATCGGTCAAAAGACAAGCTCGGTTTCCCAACTTGTCGATAATCTTACAGAGCGTGGCGCTATGGATTACACCATAGTTGTAAATGCAAGTGCAGGCGACCCTGCCTCCCTTCAGTATATAGCCCCCTACGCAGGCTGTGCCTTAGGCGAATACTTTATGGAAAAGGGACGTGATGTGCTTATAGTATATGACGACCTTTCAAAGCATGCAGTAGCATACCGTGCCCTAAGCCTTTTACTTGAACGCTCTCCGGGACGAGAAGCCTACCCCGGTGATGTTTTCTATTTACATTCGAGACTGCTTGAACGTGCGGCAAAGCTGTCGAACAAATTAGGCGGCGGAAGTATGACGGCTCTGCCCATTGTAGAAACACAGGCAGGGGACGTATCTGCCTATATCCCAACAAACATTATTTCTATTACCGACGGTCAGATTTTCCTTGAAAGCAGTCTTTTCTTCGCAGGTCAGCGTCCTGCCGTAAATGTAGGACTTTCTGTTTCCCGTGTAGGCTCTGCCGCACAGACAAAGGCGCTTAAATCCGCTGTCGGAACACTTCGTCTTGACCTTTCGCAGTACAGAGAAATGGAGGTATTCACCCAATTCTCCAGCGATTTGGACGAGAACACCCAAAATAAGCTTACCTACGGCAAGGGACTTATGTACCTTTTGCGCCAATCGAGATATGAACCGCTCTCACAGTTTGAGCAGACCGTTCTGCTCATCTGTGCGTTGGGTCATATTTTGCAGGATATCCCCTTTGAGGAAATATCCACCTTTAAAAAAGGCTTGCTCCAATTTATTAAAAAAGAAAATCCCCAGCTGTCGGCACTTGTAAAGACCGATAAGGCGGTAAGTCCCGAGCTTAAACAAGAAATATTAAACCTTGCCGCAAAATATAAAGCGGGCAGATTGTAAGGTGTAAAAATGGCGAACGCAAGGGAAATCAAAAAACATATTGACGCTATTAAAGAGACCCAAAAAATAACCAAAGCAATGTACCTTATATCCTCGGCAAAAATGAGCAAGGCTAAGGCGGAACTTGATAAAACCCGACCCTATTTTAAGGCGTTGCAAGGTGAAATTAAGCGGATTTTCCGAACAGCCGGTGAGGTTGACAGTAAGTATTTTTACCCTGATGAAGGCATCAACCACCCTGACGGTGTGTTTGCATGCCTTGTTATTACTGCCGATAAGGGTCTTGCAGGCGCATATAACCAAAATGTAATTAAAGAGGCTAACAAAATCCTTCAAGAGCATCCCAACACCAAGCTTTTTGTTGTTGGTGAATACGGAAGACATTACTTTTCTCAAAGGAATATACCAATTGAGCGCAGTTTTCTCTACACCGCCCAAAATCCTACTATGTACAGGGCGAGGGAAATATGTGACCACCTTTTAGAGGTGTTTAACTCAGGTGAGGTTTCAAAAATACTTCTTGTATATACCGACCTTAAAAACGGACTGGAGACCGAGTGCCGTCATGTGCGCTTAATACCTTTCCATAAGGATCAATTCCGTACCCACGAAAACGAAGAGGCGGTAACGGTACCCTTTGAGTTCACACCGTCTGTGTCGGCTGTACTTGATAACATTATGCGCAGCTACATTTCAGGCTATATCTACAGTGCCCTCGTTGACAGCTTTTGCAGTGAACAGGAGGCACGAATGACTGCTATGGACGGTGCAAACCGTAATGCGGATAAGCTACTAAAGGAACTGTCTACAGAGTACAACAGGGTACGGCAAAGTGCCATTACCATGTCCATTACCGAGGTATCCGCAGGTGCGGCGGCGCAAAGAAAAAAATCTCAGGAGAGGGTGTTAAAATGAAAATTGGAAAGATAACGGCTGTTTCAGGTCCCGTTATAGACGTAAAGTTTGAAAGCGGAATGCTGCCTAAAATTAACGAGGCACTTACCCTCCTGATAAACGATAAAAAGTACGTTATGGAGGTTGAATCCCATATCGGTGCAGACACTGTAAGGTGTATCCTTATGGCAGGCAGTGAGGGTATTTCCAGAGGAATGGAGGTTGTCGCTACGGGCGGCGGTATCAGCGTTCCCGTCGGTGAATGTACTCTCGGCAGAATGTTTAATGCCTTAGGCGAGCCTATAGACGGCGGCGACCCTATCCCTACAGACACCGAGCGTCACCCTATACACAGAAAAGCCCCCGGCTTTGAGGAACAGCAGTCGGCGGTTGAAATTCTGGAAACGGGAATAAAAGTAATCGACCTACTTGAACCCTACCCCAAGGGTGGTAAAATAGGACTTTTCGGCGGTGCAGGTGTAGGAAAAACCGTTCTCATTCAGGAGCTTATACACAATGTTGCCACCGAGCACGGCGGTTATTCAGTATTTGCAGGTGTTGGTGAGCGTAGCCGTGAGGGTAACGACCTCTTTTACGAAATGAAAGAAAGCGGTGTTTCCGAAAAGACCGCTCTTGTTTTCGGTCAGATGAATGAAACACCGGGTGTGAGAATGAGGGTAGCTCTTTCGGGTCTTACTATGGCGGAATATTTCCGTGACCGTGAGCACAGAGACGTTCTTTTATTTATAGATAATATATTCCGTTTCGTGCAAGCAGGCAGTGAGGTATCTACTCTGCTCGGCAGAATGCCCTCAGCAGTAGGCTATCAGCCAACCCTTGCTAACGAAATGGGCGCTTTACAGGAGCGTATCACCTCCACAAAAAGTGGCTCGGTAACCTCTGTTCAGGCGGTATATGTCCCCGCCGATGATCTTACCGACCCTGCTCCTGCCACCACCTTCTCCCACCTCGACGCTACAACCGTTTTAAGCCGTAAAATAGCCGAGCAAGGTATCTACCCTGCCGTCGACCCCCTCGAATCCACCTCACGTATACTTGAGGCGTCAATTGTAGGTGATGAGCATTACCGCATTGCCCGTCAGGTTCAGGAGACCTTACAAAAATACAACGAGCTTCAGGATATTATAGCCATTCTCGGTATGGAAGAATTAAGTGACGCTGATAAGCTCACCGTTATGCGTGCCCGTAAAATTCAGCGTTTTCTTGCCCAGCCCATGCACGTTGCAGAGAAATTTACAGGTATGAAGGGTATTTATGTGCCCTTACAGGAAACCGTAAAAAGCTTTGGCGCAATTGTAAACGGTGATATGGATAAATACCCCGAGGATGCATTCTATAATGTAGGCACAGTGGACGATGTAATTAAGAAGGCGAAAGAGCTATGAGTGAGTTTACACTTTCAGTTTTAGAGGCAGACCAACCATTTTATGTGGGCAAATGTCTGTCAGTAACAGTTCCTACCGTTGAGGGACAGTACGGCGTGCTGGCTCACCACAGCAATACCGTAGCGGCGGTAAAACCTGGGCTTTTAGAGATTACTCTGCCTGACGGTGAAAAGCGCACAGCGGCAGTATCAGAGGGTATTATGAAAATTGAAAATAACGAGGTTTTAATCCTCGTTGACTCTGCCGAGAGACCCGAGGATATCGACGTTATCCGAGCACAGCGCTGCGCCGATGAGGCAAGAGAGCAGCTCATGCAAAAGCGGAGCATCATAGAGCACCGTGCCGCAGAGGCATACCTCGCCCGAGCACTAAACCGAATTAAAATCGGTTCGAGAGGAAAATTCTAAAAGAGAACCCCACCGTAGCGATTGCCACGGTGGGGTTCTACAATTTAACCTAAATGAATACTACATTACCGTAATAATAAGTGTACAACAAATTCTTTTAAGTTAAAATAATCCAACGGTTTAAGATTCTATTAAGGAAATTTCAACATAAAAATTAAAACTTTCTTATTTCAAGCGAAGCATCGTCCTCACCTTTTTCAATGTTGCGTATAACTATATAATAGCTGTAACCGTTATCAATATTTACGCAGACCCTATCCCCTACTTTTTTACCCATTAAGGCACTGCCCAAAGGAGACTCCTTACTGATAATGCGTTTAAAGGGGTCACGTCTTAGCATTGTAACTATTTTTACCTGTTCCTCGCAGTCATCTTCTTCTACATAATAGGTCACCGTATCGAAAAGCCCAACCGTATCATCGTCACTGGTCGAATCTATTATAACAGCAGTTTTTATCATATTGCGAAGATAGCGAATACGGCTCTCGTTTTTGCCACGCTCCCTTTTTGCGGCATGATACTCCGCATTTTCGGATAAATCGCCGTGACTTCTTGCAAATTTTACGTCCTCAAGAATTGCAGGCCGCACCTTTGTAATCCTGTATTCAAGCTCTTCCTTCATTTTCTTTATATCAATTTCGGTCAATTCATCGTACATTTAAATACCGCCTTTAAAATTACTAATAATATTATATAATTTTGAAAAAACAATTCAAGTACAGTTATTTAACAACAAAAAAGCAACCCGAAATTGGATTGCTTTAAAATTACATATTAAGGTCTCGCACCTTCAAAACTGAACAATGGTATGAAAGAGGATCGAAACGAAATAGGTCAAGCCCTCGGTCTATTAGTACAGCCTAGCACACGTATCACTACGCTTACACCTGCTGCCTATCAACCCGGTAGTCTTCCGGGGACCTTACTAGCTTATGCTATGGGAAATCTTATCTTGAGGTTGGCTTCACGCTTAGATGCTTTCAGCGTTTATCCAATCCGCACTTAG
>JAFUOL010000030.1 GCA_017481865.1 Clostridia bacterium
CATATACTGGTGTTAAACTGATATTAATATTTGTGGAAAGCAGGTAATGAAATGCGTGACTTTTCTGAAATTTCAAAAGAATTAAGATTGTCTAAGAACTTAACACAATCCCAACTTGCAGAAAGAATGTGGGTTAAAAAGTCTATTATTTCAGCTTATGAAACCGATAGCAGACCGCCAAGCCTTGATATGCTTATTAAGTACGCAAAAGAGTTCCATGTTTCCACAGATTACTTATTGGGAATGGAATCTAACAAAACAATTAATGTAAACGGTCTAACCGATACGCAAATAAACACTCTTAATACCCTTGTAAACGAATTTTTAAAAGCTAACAAGGAATAACTATTACAAAAATCAAACCCTGCTGTAGCCTGATTTAAAGGCATATAGCAGGGTTATTAATTTTGCACCATAAAAGCACCTATGTATGTGTATGGGATTTGGATGCAATGCCGCAGGGGTGGTAGGGTGCCGTATAATCGACTCGCCGAGAGAGCGGATGCTTGCCATTATCACCAACAGCCTTGTTCCCTGTAACGGACGTTTTCCTGCAATAATTGCAATAATATCCATGTTTTTCGTAACGGTGCAGGGATTTATGGGCAGTGTGCTTTCGGCACTGTGGCTTACGGGTGTTATCCTTTTAGGGGTAGTTGTTACCTTTTTGGCAACAAAGCTTTTGTCCGGTACCCTGTTTCGGGGCATGCCCTCGTCATATACCTTGGAAATGCCGCCCTACCGCCCGCCGCAAATAGGCTCGGTGATAATCCGTTCGGTTTTTGACAGAACGCTTTTCGTATTAGGTCGCTCTGTAGCGGTTGCCATTCCTGCAGGAATAGTAATATGGCTTATGGCAAATGTAACTGTAGGGGACGGAACACTTCTTTCGGTATGCGCAGACTTTCTCGAACCGTTAGGGCGGCTTTTCGGGCTTGACGGAGTAATACTAATGGCATTTATTTTAGGTTTTCCTGCTAATGAGATAGTCATTCCCATAGTACTGATGGCATATCTTTCGGGAGGAAGTCTTATAGAGGTATCATCCCTTGCACAAATGCGGCAGATACTGCTTACAAACGATTGGACACATACAACTGCCCTTTGCTTCATGATTTTTTCTCTTATGCATTGGCCCTGCTCAACAACCGTGCTTACAGTAAAAAAGGAGACAGGAAGCCTTAAATGGGCGGCATTTTCCATGCTTTTCCCAACACTTTTGGGAGCGGCTGCTTGTATGCTTATTTCTTTATTTTCTTAACTGCAAAATCTGTGCTGTCCGATTGTGGTGATTATAGGTCGGCTGAAAATCCACTTGCTGGTAGCTTTTTGGGGATTGTAGTAATAAATCGCTCCGCCGCTGGGGTCTAAGCCGTTTATAGCGTCCGAGGCGGCACGGTAGGCGCTGTCGGCTATAGGCTCGTAAAATTGACCGTCGTCAATACAGGAAAAAGCGCCCTTCTGATATACAACTCCCGAAAGGGTGTCGGGAAAGGAGGGGTGCTCAATTCTGTTTAGAACTACTGCACCTACCGCTACCTGACCCGAATAGGGCTCACCTCTGGCTTCTGCCGAAATAATACGTGCCAACAGCTCATAGTCTGCCGAGGAATAGCCGCCGTAGGAATTGTTGCCCGAAATACCCAATGCCTTTAAGGTTTTCTCACCCACAATGCCGTCTGCCGTAAGACCGTTATCTCTTTGAAAAGCGGTTACGGCATTTTTTGTTTTTGTACCGAATATTCCGTCTACATTTCCCGTATAATAACCCTTGGATTTGAGCACGGTCTGTATATCACGTACCTCTTGTGAACGTGACCCCATTTTAGACAGCGCCGATGCGGAAAAACAGCTGACAGTAAGGGTCAGCACTAAGGCTATAATAATACCAAAACATCTTTTCACATAAATCACCGTAAAAGTTTTTATTATATTGTTACATAATTTTAGGTTTTTATTCAAGTCTTTCCAAAAAACAATTCTTTCCGCCAACCTGATTTGACAAAATAGGCTAAGGCATAAGAGTATAATATTAACAGAATTATAGGCGGTGATTTGATTTGAAGGATATAGTAAAAGTAACAGACACGGCGGGGGAATATTCAGCTAAGGAGCTTACCCTTGCGGCATTGTGCCATATAGGCGTGGGGATTTGCGGTATTATCGCTTCCAGAGCGGTAGTGCTGGACAAGCTTTTGCCTTTCGGTCTTTCCTTTCTGGCAGGCTGCTCCATGACCTACACCCCTGCGGCGGCAATAGGTGTGTTTATAGGCTATTTTTTGCCTGCTGTGGGAAACGGTGGTTTCAGGTACATAGCGGCGCTTTTTGCAATTCTTGCGGTTAAGCTTTTAATGAGCAACTACAAGAAAATTGTGCGCAACCCTGTGTTTTTAGGGCTTATTGCATTTTTGGCTAATGTACTGACCTCTGCCGTAACACTGAAAAGCATGGAAACAAATATTGCAGATGTGGCGACCGAGGGTTTGCTTTGCTGTTTTGCCACCTTTTTTATGGTGCGAAGCTTTAATGTTTTGAGCAAGCTTTCAGCCGGCCCTTGTGCGGACGAGCTGTCCTCACTCCTGATTGTGGCAAGTATTCTGCTTATGGGGCTTAACGGCATTACCTTAGGCGGTATATCCTTAGGACGGTTATTAGGTGCGTTCCTTATTTTAACTGCGGGCAAGTACGGCGGAATAATTTCAGGGGCTGTAAGCGGAATTGCCGTAGCCTTTACACTCACCCTCACAGGGATAGACGCAAATGTAGGTGTAGCCCTTGCCGCCGCAGGGCTTATGGCAGGGATTTTCTCGGCTATGGGGAAATACGCACAGGTAACGGTACTGATGATTTTCAGCTTTATTGGTACTGTGTCTACGGGTCAGATACAGCTTATCTCCCGTACCGTAATTGAGGCGGCGATAGGCTCTCTTTTGTTTATGACACTTCCCTCAAAGGCGGGGATATATCTTGGAAAATTGTTTTCATCCCGTCCCAGCTTAGCAATTCCTGCGGGGCTTAAAAAATCGGTTACTATGCGGTTAGAGCTTGCTTCCAATGCATTAAGGGACGTTTCCGAAACGGTAGAGCAGGTTTCAAGCGAGCTTTCAAAAATTAATGCTCCCGATTTCGGTAGGGTTATAAGTGCTGTCGAGCAGGATGCATGTGCAGGCTGTAAATTAAGGGTCCATTGTTGGGAAAGCAAGCGTGAGGACACTATAAATGCAGTTCTTGAAATGACCAAGGCGGTAAAGCAGGGGGACTGCTCTCCCGAAAATTCTGCCCCCGAGGAATTCAGAGGCAGATGTGTGCGCACGTCACGGGTAGGCAACGCTACCTATAAAAGGTATTCCGACTATGCCTCACGTATTGCGGCGGAAAACCGTATTGACGAGGTACGGTCTGTAGTATCCGACCAGTTTAACGGAATTTCGGCAATGCTTTACGATTTAGCGGAGGATTTTAAAAATGACGAGCAGTTTGACAATGCCTCTGCCGAAAATTCAGCGGCGGCACTTAAAAATTTAGATATCAGGGTAAGTGAAGCAAGCAGCCGTATAGACAAATTCGGCAGAATGACCCTCGAATTTAAGGTTAAAAAGACACCTGAGCTCGTTTTAAACAAGCTACAGATAATGAAATTATTATCGGTGGTTTGCGAAAGGGATTTTGATGTTCCCAATGTAAGCGAGTCTGGCGGAGATATATTTATCGTCCTTACAGAGCATGCTGCTATAAAGGTCGATATCGGCGCCGAGCAGATATGCGCCTCGGGCTCAAATATGTGCGGTGACGCATATAAATATTTTTACGACGGTAGAGGTCACTTTATAATGGTTTTAAGTGACGGTATGGGCACCGGCGGCAGAGCGGCGGTTGACGGGGCAATGGCATCGGGTCTTATGAGCCGACTTATAAAGGCAGGCTTCGGCTACAACTGCTCTTTAAGAATTCTAAATTCCTCCATGCTATTTAAATCTACCGATGAATCGTTGGCAACTGTGGATATTGCAAGCATAGACCTATTTACAGGGCAGACAAGGCTTTATAAGGCAGGTGCCGCACCCACCATTGTCAGACGTTCGGGCAAAACAGGCAAAGCGGAAAGCACCTCTCTGCCTGCCGGAATTTTGCGTGATATAGGCTTCGACAAGGCGGCAGTAAAATGTAAGGTAGGTGATATAGTGGTCCTTATGTCCGACGGGGTGACAGGTACAGGCACCGACTGGATACGTGCCGAAATCGAGGCTTGGCGTGACGGCTCGGCTCAAGAGCTTGCATCCCACCTTTGCGAATGTGCAAAGCGCCGCCGCAACGATAACCATGAGGACGATATAACCGTATTGGCGGCAATTCTTAATAAGGCAGTATAATAAAGCAACACCACCGATTCGAACAGCAAATCGGTGGTGTTATTTTAATTATAAATTATTATTCATCTTCTTCGGGCATTTCCCAGTTATGCCAAACTGCCTGAACGTCGTCATTTTCCTCAAGCATGTCGATAAGCTTTTCCATTTTGGTTATGGCTTCCTCGTCATCGAGTGTGGTCATGGTCTGGGGTATGTATGCCACCTCAGCGGATAAAAAGCTGTAGCCGGCAGTCTCTAAAGCGTCACGCACAGCGCCTAAATCGTTAGGCTCGGTGGTTATCTCAAATACATCGCCGTCAAAGTTAAAGTCGTCAGCGCCTGCCTCTAAAGCCGCCTCCATTACGGTGTCCTCGTCAAGTCCTTCAGCCTCAATCTGAATAACACCCTTGCGGTCGAACATAAACATTACAGAGCCTGACTGACCGAGATTACCGCCGCACTTATCAAAATAATGGCGCATTTCGCCGGCGGTTCTGTTGCGGTTATCCGAAAGGGTTTCAACAACAACTGCAACACCCGAAGGACCGTAGCCCTCGTAGATGAGCTCCTCGTAGTTATTAGCCTCGCCGTCACCCGCCGCCTTTTTGATAATTCTTTCAATATTTTCGTTGGGAACATTAGCCGCCTTTGCTTTGGCAATAGCGTCCTTCAATTTGCTGTTTTCATTAGGGTTGGCGCCGCCTGTTTTAACTATAACCGAGATTTCTCTGCCGATTTTGGTGAAGATTTTCGCCTTTGCGGCATCGGTCTTTTCCTTTTTGCGTTTAATATTATTCCACTTGGAATGTCCTGACATTTAGTTTCAATCCTTTCAAGAGCTTTTCACAATAATTTATAATACCATAATTATCTATTCTGTTCAAGTGCTTTTTCGCAAATAATTTCAATATCTCTAAGTGAATTTATTTCACCGCACATTCGCCTCAAAGCGGCGGCACCCTTTAAACCCTGCATATACCATGCGGTATGCTTTCGGGATTCTAAAATTGCCGTCCTCGGCTCTTTGTACTGATGCATCAGTCCTATTTGGAGGAACAGCACCTTAAAGCGATTCTCTAAGGCAGGGGGTGCATAGTCCCGATTTTCCATATATGCGTTTATTTCCTCAAACACAAAGGGGTTGCCTTGGGCGGCTCTGCCTACAGACACAAAATCACATCCTGTGGTTTCGTACATATGCTTTGCAGACTTACCGTCTGTAACGTCACCGTTAGCTACAACGGGTATCCTTACCGCCTTTTTGACATCTGCTATAGTTTTATAGTCCACTCCCGGTGAATACATCTGTGTTCTTGTTCTGCCGTGAATAGTGATAAGCTGTGCCCCTGCACTTTCGCACCTTTTGGCAAGCTCGGGGGCGACTATATTATCACTGTCCCACCCTGTGCGCATTTTAACGGTTACAGGTACATCTACCGCCTTTACTACCGCCGCTACTATTTTTTCGGCAAGGTCTATATCCTTTAAAAGGGCGCTGCCTCCTCCGTTGCCTGCTACCTTAGGGGCAGGACAGCCCATATTTATATCAATAAAATCAGGGCAAAATTCCAAAGCCTTTTTAGCGGCGTCCGCCATAATTTGGGGTTCACTTCCGAAAAGCTGTGAGCCGATAGGTCGCTCCTTATCACTGCAAGAAAGCAAAGCAGAGGATTTTTTATCCCCTAAAGTTACTCCACGTGAGCTTGTAAGCTCGCCCACGCAAAAGGCGGCACCGTGACCCATACATATTTCCCTCATAGCACGGTCGGCAACACCTGCCATTGGCGCTAAAGCGGCATAACCTGTAATTTCTATATTTCCGATTTTCATAAAGCTGTTACCCTTATCGGCGTATAAGCCGTCTGCGTCTGCTTATTCTCTTAGGAATACTTCCAAAAAATTTCTTTATAGAACTTATATAATACCTTATATAAGCTTTGCTTAAATACCGCCAAAGCTTGTATTTTACTGTAAGCATTATAAATACCGTAAGGCTTAAAATAATCAGGGTAATAATACTGCCCTCAATTTTATATTCGCCGCCGTTTATAAGGGCTTTACCCGAAAAGGTACTTTTACCTAACACGGGATATGCTTCGCCAAACAGCTTTCCTCCGATAATAAATCCGCTCAAAAGGGAGTATATAAAACGGGCGAAAACCGTAATAACGGGACTGCCGCCGTAATCGAGTACAAAGCACAGTAAAATGTTCAGCAGAATAATAACCGCCGCATAAATTTTGTCGGCTTTTAAAATTTCGAGATTCATTGATAAAAACAGAAGTGTTGTTGTAACTGCTGTGAAAATAAAGCCGTAATGCTTTTTATAAAGGCTGAAAAGGTAGCCTCTTATTAAAAGCTCGCCTGCTACCGCATTACAGAGTATTGCGGGTAAAATAAACCACCAGTCCGAAACCTTGTTAAAGCCCGAAAAGGTAAAGCTTTTTAAAAGCCACATAATACCCAAAACAGTAAGCGGCAGTACTGCGCCTATTAAAATACCTTTAAATGCATGCCCAAAATTGCCCTTTTTTTGTTTTAGGGGCAATTTCTTTTTTTCTACCTTTTTAAGGAAAATCAGGGTAAACAGCACTATTACCGCCAAAGACACACCTTCTCGCCAAAGAGACAAAAGGGCGGTGTTTTCGGTTTTGATATCTGGTATGAGGGATATTACTATCAACGCAAAATCGAAGAAGAATAAGGTTTTAAATATGTTTACAATGAGATTTTTCATCCGAATACCTTCAAGCCTATGTTTTTTATTCTAAATTACTTCAAGTATAGCACATATTAACATATAATGTAAAGAAACATTTTAGAATTGGAGAGTTGTATTTATGAATAATCTATGCTTAGGGGATTTTAATTCCGTGCTTTGCAAAAGACCTCAAGCGGTAGCGGTTATCAGGGGCAGTAAGGCTTATCCCGATACCAGAGGCAGGGTACTGTTTTATGAAATGCGTCAGGGTGTAATAGTCCGTGCGGAAATAACGGGACTTCCCCAAAACAAAAGCGCATGCAAGAACCCAATATTTGCCTTTCATATTCATGAGGGCGACAGCTGTAACGGAAATGATACCGACCCTTTTTCAAATGCTAAGGGGCATTATAATCCCGATAACTGTCCCCACCCATACCACGCAGGGGATATGCCTCCTTTGTTCGGTGTAAACGGTACGGCATTTTCGGCTTTTTTGACCGATAGATTTAGAATTTCCGAAATAATCGGCAGAACGGTTATTATACACATCCACCCTGACGATTTTATGACCCAGCCCTCGGGAGGTGCAGGAGAGAAAATAGCCTGCGGAGTGGTGGTCCGCTGACCTATTTGTTGATTTTTGGGTTTTCGGTACGGCACATAATGTAGTCCATGCTAACATTATAAAAATCCGCAAGGTGCATCAATGTTTCGGTAGGGGGTACCCTTTCGCCGTTCTCAAATTTCGATAGCAGTGCCTGCTCGATACCCGTCGCCATTTGTAATGCGATTTGGGTTAAACCCTTGTCTTTGCGTAGTTTTTTTAAATTTGTTTTCATACACATCACCTATATGACATTATGTCATTTTTTGCCCTTGACAATTATGACAAAATGTCATATAATTATTTATACTTTCAGAATTTAACGAAAATATAAAAAACTTGACAGAAAAGCTATTTTACCGCATAATAAGAAATATGAAATTATAAGGAGATTGAAATGATTTTAGAACTTAAAAATATAGAAAAAGCCTTTGGACAAAAGCGTGTTCTAAGCGGTGTTTCTTTTAGAGCGGAAAGCGGTAAGGCCTTCGGTCTTTTGGGTAGAAACGGTGCCGGCAAGACCACATCTATCAGAATTCTTATGGATGTTTTCCCTGCCGACAGCGGCGAGGTGCTAATAGACGGCAAGCCTATCGATTATAATAAAATACAGATAGGCTACCTGCCCGAGGAGCGAGGTCTTTACCCCAAAAAGCTTATTATTGACCAGCTTGTGTACTTTGCCGAGCTTAAGGGTATGAGCAAGAGGGAGGCGGTAAAGTCTGTGGACTATTGGCTTCAAAGGCTTAACATGACCGAATACAGAGGCAAAAGGCTTGATACCCTTTCTAAAGGTAATCAGCAGAAAATTCAGCTTATTACCGCTTTGGCACACAACCCTGACATAATAATTCTTGATGAGCCCTTTTCAGGTCTCGACCCTGTAAATGCAATGCTTTTAAAGGATGTAGTTAAGGAGCAGATAAAAAAGGGTAAAATTGTGCTCTTTTCAAGTCACCAAATGAACTATATCGAGGAATTTTGCGACAGTATTGCAATTCTTAACAGCGGCAAGACAGCCTTAAGCGGCGATTTGCACGATATTAAAAGAGGCTATGTGCGTGACCGTCTTGCAGTTCGTACCGAATGTGCGGATAAAATAAAGTCGGATTTTAAGGAAAACTGCTCCACAGCCGAAAACGGTGAACTTATTATAAAGCTTTCATCCGCTGACAATAAAAGGTCTGTAATGAAACAGCTAGTGGAAAATTACGATATTGACGAGGTAAGGGTGTACGAGCCCTCCCTCAACGATATTTTTGTGGAATACGCAGGGAATGAGGGAGTGAAAGAGAATGAAGCAGTTCGGTAAAATATTAAAATTTGAGCTTAAATATTACCTTAAAAATAAGGTATTTGTGGGTGTTACGGTATTTCTTGTACTGCTTATTGCAGGGGTCATGTTTTTCCCGAAAATTACAGAGAGCTTTAAAAGCGATGAAACAACCAATTCCACCGAAACACAGCCCGTTATGCTTGTAAAATCGGAAATGGGTGAGGAAATACAGCAGGCATTCTCGGTAGTGTTCACCGATTATGAGGTAAAAACCACATCTGAGGATTTGGAAAAGATAAAAGAACAGATAACCTCTGGCGAGGCGGAATGTGCATTTGTTATAACGGGTAATGCATCATACCAATACCTTGTAAATAACCTTTCAATATACGATGTAAATACCGAAATTGCCGACAGCGTTTTAATTGATATTTACCGTATGCAAGCCATGATGTCAAGCGGAATGACCTCCGAGCAAGCAGGAGAAATCATCTCCTTTACGGTGGATAGTAAGGTCATAAGCCTCGGCAAAGACCAAATGCAAAATTACTGGTACACCTACATAATGATTTTTGCATTGTATATGGTTATACTGCTTTACGGTCAGATGGTTGCTACCAATGTAGCAACCGAGAAAAGCTCCAGAGCTATGGAGGTGCTTATCACCAGCGCAAAGCCTACTGCTATGATGTTCGGAAAGGTTATAGCCTCCTGCCTTGCAGGGCTTACCCAGCTTGTAGCCGTTTTTGGCTCGGCAATACTTTTCTACAGCCTTAATAAGAATTATTGGGGCGATAATCAGATAATAGCCTCTATTTTCGATATGCCCGTTGAGCTTTTAGGCTATATGCTTATATTCTTTGTGCTGGGCTTCTTTATTTACGCATTTCTTTACGGTGCCATAGGCTCTACCGCCTCTAAGCTTGAGGATATAAATACCTCGGTAATGCCTATAACAATGCTCTTTATTGTAGGATTTTTAGTGGTTATGTTCTCCTTTGCGGCAGGAAGTGTGGACAATACTTTAATGAAAGTATGCTCCTTTGTGCCCTTTACCTCATCGATGGCAATGTTCACCCGTATCGCCATGAGCACGGTGCCGTGGTACGAAATCGTGATTTCCATTGTTATACTTATAGGCTCTGTGCTAGGAATAGGCGTACTGTCGGCTAAAATTTACCGTGTGGGAGTTCTGCTTTACGGTACTACTCCAAAACTCAGCTCAATAATTAAAGCTATACGAAAGGCATAGGTTAACAAGTTTGAATAAAATTGCCCACAGCACCGTTTTTTGTTCAGGGCAGTACTTTTGTACAGCACCGTTCACGGCAAAACGGCACTGCGAACAATTTTCTATCAAACTGTTTTTGTGCCGTTACGGCACGGAAAGGAATGGTCATAAAAATGAAAAAATTAAGCAGTATTTTATGGGGAATAGTTCTTATAGCGGCAGGTGTAATTTTCGGACTTAACGCTTTGGAAATAGTGGATGTAAATATATTCTTTGACGGCTGGTGGACTCTGTTTATAATAGTTCCCTGCGCCGTAGGTGTGTTTTCGGACAGCGACAAAACGGGAAATATTTTCGGTTTAGTGTTCGGTGTGCTTCTGCTCCTTAACTGTCAGGGTATTCTGACCTTCGGTATGCTCTGGAAATTGGCAGTAGCGGTAATTGTTATACTTGTAGGAATAAAGCTTATATTCGGAAACCTTTTCGGCAATAAAGGTGCTGAGATAGTAAGACAGCTTAAAGAAAGCGGTGGAAATCTTAAAAGCGGCACGGCTACCTTTTCGGGTCAGAATATGAATTTTGACGGTGAGATATTTGAGGGTGCTGAATTAAATGCCGTATTCGGCGGTGTTAAGTGTGATGTAAGAAATGCCGTTATAGCTAAGGATTGCGTTATAAACGCATCGGCAATTTTCGGCGGTATTGACATTTTACTGCCAGATAATGTGAATGTAAAGGTAAGCTCCAACTCCGTTTTCGGCGGAGTTTCCGAAAAAAAGCGCCGTAACAATAAGGAGAATGCATTTACTGTTTATGTAAATGCAACCTGCATGTTCGGAGGTGTGGATATAAAATGACCTCATGGCAAAAAACGATAAAATACATAGCCGTAGCCTTTGCGATATTACTTATAGTAAGCATTGTAGGGGGTATTTTCAGCGTAATTGCCTCTTTGGATTTTGTATTCACAAATAATAACGCTGAGGGTGAGACCGAAACCTACAATATAAACGGCGAAATAGACAGCCTTTATATCGACATCAGCGCCGCACAGCTTGAAATAAGAACAGATGATGATTTCAGGGTAGAAAGCAATAATAAGTATTTAACCGTCACCGAAAAGGACGGAAAGCTTAAAATCAGCGAAAAGAAACGGCTTTTTGGCTCTTATTCGGGCAAGGTAAAGGTTGCCCTTTATATCCCCGAGAATACCGTGTTCTCCGTAGCTGATATTGTAACAGGAGCAGGCAAGGTAACGGTAGAAGACCTCTCCTCACAAGTACTGGATATGGAGCTTGGAGCCGGTGCTGCTGAAATAGATAGCCTTAACGTCAACGAGCGTGCCGATATTGACGGCGGAGCCGGCAGCATTGAAATAGAGAGCGGCACAATAAACGGGCTGAAGCTTGATATGGGTGTAGGCGAATTGGTGCTTACAAGCCGTCTCACAGGAGAATGTGAATTGGATTACGGTATCGGCTCTGCCAGCCTGACCCTCTTAGGCTCAAAGGACGATTATCGAATAGATATAGATAAGGGCATGGGCGAAGCTACTATTGACGGCGAGAAAGTAAGTGACGGTCAAATTTTTGGCAGCGGCAAAAACCGAATAGAAATTGACGGCGGAGTAGGTGAAATGAAAATCCGCTTTGAGGAATAATGGTGGGTAAAATAATACATTGTATTAAGGGACTTGGCTTCCGCCGTTATTTTGTCAGAGATAATCTCAATAAAAAACAGACACCCGAGAGTGTCTGTTTTTTATTTTAAATAATGGGTAAACCCCTATTATTTCATGCTGTTTTCGTAAGATTCAATCATCTTTTTAA
>JAFUOL010000002.1 GCA_017481865.1 Clostridia bacterium
AACCTTTCAGCCGTCTGAGCTTTTAAAGGTCTGCTTTACCGTAACCTTTGCGGTACATCTAAAAAGAATAAAGCCAAATATAAATAAGCTTAAATATTTAATACCACTTTGTATTCACGGTGCTTTTCCCGTGCTTCTAATACATTTTCAGGGTGATGACGGTACGGCGCTGGTTTTTGCCGTAATGGTGCTCTTTATGATGTGGACAGCGGGAGTTTCGTGGAAATACTTTTTACTTGCCTTCTCGGCGGCGGCGGTGGCGTCCCCATTTATTTACTTCTTTGTGATGAATGACCAACACCGTGAGCGAATTAAATCTTTATTCAACCCCGTAAAGGATATTCAGGGTATAGACTACCAACAATGGCGAGGCAGTGTGGCGCTTGCCAACGGCGGCTGGACGGGTCAGGGCTTTTTAAAAGGCGACCTCACTCAGGCAGGGGCAGTACCCGAAAGCCATAACGATTTTATATTTGTAAGTATCGGTGAGGAATTCGGCTTTTTGGGTTGTCTTGTGGTTATGCTTTTGCTGGCGGCTATTTGCCTTAGGTGCATAAGGATTGCCCGAATTTGCTCTAACGATATGGGAAAATACATCTGTGTCGGAATTTTTGCAATGATTTTTGCCCAGTCGGTTATAAATATAGGAATGTGTACCTCGGTACTGCCCGTAATCGGTGTAACACTCCCCTTTTTCAGCGCAGGCGGAACATCGCTTTTGTGCCTGTTCTTAGGAGTGGGACTGGTGCTGAATGTCTATATGCACCGAAATTCCAGAACCATTTATTTAAGGGATTGATAATATTGAAAACAAAAGTAAATATTTACTTTTTATGTGTGGCTTTAGCGGCGGCTCTTTGGGGTACGGCGGGTATATTCGTCCGTGCGATTGAGAAAACAGCAATATCCGAAATGCAAATAGTTTTAGGCAGGGCGTTATTTTCGGCGGTGATTATAGGTTTTATCACACTGATTAAGGACCCGAAGCTGTTTAAAATAAAATTGAAGGATTTATGGCTTTTTGCGGCAAGCGGTATTTTCAGTATAGTTCTTTTCAATTTTTCTTACTATACTACAATGTCGCTGACCTCCCTTTCTGTAGCGGCGGTACTGCTTTATACGGCGCCCTTTTTCGTTGTGATTATTTCACTTTTTCTCTTTAAGGAAAAGCTTACTCTTAATAAGTCGGCGGCATGTATTATAGCATTTTTAGGCTGCTGTCTTGTGTCAGGCTTGTTTGATTCCGCCCATCGTATAAGCGGCAAAGCCTTATTTTTCGGACTGCTTACCGGCTTCGGCTATGCTCTTTATACCGTGTTTGGCGAATTGCTTATAAAAAGGGGGTATCACACCTTTACCATAACCTTTTACGTTTTTCTGACGGCGACTGTAGGAACAGTTCCCTTTATAGATTTTAAGGGCACGGCATCCGCTGTTTCGTCCCAGCCGATGGTAATGGTTATAATCCTTCTTATGGCGGTTGTAAACACCGTAATACCTTATTTGCTTTATACTACGGGACTTAAAGGTGTGGAGCCGTCTGTAGCCCCTATAATCGCTACAATAGAGCCTGTTGTGGCAACGGTAGTGGGAGCGGCACTATTCAAAGAGCCGCTTACTCTTTGGGGATTTTTCGGTATACTTTTAGTCCTTGCATCTGTGGTAATACTCAATCTTAAATTGGATAAAAAATCGGTTGAGGTTAAGGCGAACGCTAAAATAAATCTTGTGCTTGATATTACGGGTAAAAGAGAGGATGGCTATCACTCTATAGATACCGTTATGCAGTCACTGGATTTAGCCGATATAATTACCGTTTCAAAGGCGGATAAAGTTACGGTGGACTGCGGTATAGCCGAGCTTAATAACGAAAATAATATTGCCTACCGTGCCACGGCTCTGTTTTTCGAGGCTGTGGGTATAGACAAAGGTGCCGAAATTAAAATACAAAAGCATATTCCGCAGGCAGGCGGCTTGGGTGGCGGCAGTGCGGATGCGGCGGCTGTGCTTTTGGCACTTAATAAGCTTTATAAAACAAAGCTTACAGAACAACAGCTCCGAGAAATTGCGGTAAAGCTCGGTGCAGATGTACCGTTTTTTATAAAGGGCGGCACCCAGAGGGCAGAGGGTATAGGCGAGGTATTGACCTCCTTAAAACCGCTCGAAAACGGATATTTTCTCCTGATAAAGCAGGGCAATAAGCCGTCTACAGGCGAAATGTATGCAAGGCTTGACAGCGAAAATCCCCCTCATCCCGATGTTGAAGCCTGCATTAAAGCCATAGAGGAGAATGACCTTAATTCTTTGGCAAAATATATAGACAATTCCTTTATATCGGTAAATAGAGAATTTGCTTTAAAGGAAAAACTGCTCGGTATGGGGGCAATCGGTATTTCCCTTTCAGGCAGCGGACCGACGTGGTTTGCTGTATTTGATGATTTCGATAAAGCTGAAACGGCTTTTAACGATTTAAAAGCCGAAACAGAGTGCTATTTAACAAAACCTTGTAATAACGGTATAAAGTTTGAATAATTTTCCAATAATCTCCTTGAAAAGATTTTAAGGAGATTATTTTATGTTTAAAAATTCAAAGATTTCAGCCAACGCTTTAAGGTTTTCATTGTTTTTCGGACTGCTGTGTGCCGTATTTTTGTCCTTTTCAAGCTTTAATGCTGACTGTGAGGAGCTACGACAAAATGTTTTGCGGTTACATATAATCGCAAATTCCGACAGCGAGGCAGACCAAGCCCTGAAGCTTAAAATAAGGGATAGAATTCTCGAAAATAGCGGTGATATTTTTTCCGAAAGCACTACATTAGAGGATGCGATTTTGGTAGCAGAGGATAAGCTACCTGAATTTGAGAAAATAGCCAACGAGGTTATAGCCGAGGATGGCTTTAGCTACAGTGCGGCTGCCGAAATAGGCGACAGCTTTTTTGAAACACGTGTCTATGACGATTTTACTCTGCCGGCAGGCACATATAAGTCCCTTATTATCCGTGTAGGAAAAGCTGAGGGCAAAAACTGGTGGTGTGTTATTTTTCCCGAAATTTGCCTGCCTGCGGCGGCTGAAACGAGCCTTAGCAAAACCGTAAACGAGAATGGTGTAGAAATAGCCGAAAACTCTGACCGCTATATATTGCGGTTCAAAACGGTGGAGATCTACGAGGAAATAAAAAATTTGTTTAAAAGATAAAAAATGCTTGCATTTTGGAGCTTTCTGTGGTATCATTCATATGTTATCGAGAAAGAAAGGGGTGACCATGATGAAAGAAGGACTTCATCCGCAGTATGAAAAGGTAACCGTAAAATGTGCTTGCGGTGCTGAATTTGAGACACGCTCTACTAAAAAAGATATCCGTCTTGATATTTGTTCAAAATGTCATCCGTTTTTCACAGGTAAGCAGAAACTGGTAGACACCGGCGGACGTGTTGATAGATTCAAAAAGCGTTTCAATATGGGTGAATAAAAGCCTTTGCAGTTACCTTTTGGGGTAACTGCTTTTTTTAATAAAATGGGGGAGGTGCTTTTATGGACAAATATGTAACGGTGTTGGGGGAAGCTGTAGCCGAGTACACCGAAAAGCGTTCTAAATTCATAGCTACCGTCAGACATTGCGAAACCGAGGAGGAGGCGCTTGAATTTCTCGATGAAATGCGCACAAGGTACTGGGATGCAAGGCATAATGTTTTTGCCTATTCTATAAAGGGGCAGGGTCGTTTTTCGGACGACGGTGAGCCTCACGGCACAGCAGGCAAGCCCGTTTTCGACGTTATAAACGGTGAGGGTGTTACCGACCTTGCGGTAGTTGTAACCCGTTATTTCGGCGGAGTGCTTTTAGGGACGGGAGGACTTGTCCGTGCTTACTCGAAATCGGCTAAGGACGCCCTTGAAAATGCAAAAAAAGCTGAAATGATACCCTGCATGGTTTTTGAAACGGTCTGCGAATACACCGACCACGGCAAGCTTTTAAATTTAATAGAGGCTCAAGGCGGAATCATAGAGCAAAGCAACTTTACCGATAAGGTAGTTTTAAGGTATTCTTTGCGTGACGGTGACACCGACCCATATATGAAAAAGCTTTCCGAGACCTTTTCGGCAAGGCTGAAAGCAGAGGAAATTGGACGAAAAACCGTACCTTTTGAGAAAATATAAAAAAATTCAAAATAAAAGAGGTTTTTTAAGAAAAATTTCTAATATATAAAGTAAAGGGGTGGTAATAGCGTGAACATTCGTGAAATAACCGAAAAAAATGAAAGACTTATACTGTCCGACAGGGCGGCACTCTGCTCCCTTTCAAGGGGTCGCAAAATTGATGAGAAAAAGTGCGATTTAAGAACCGATTTTCAGCGTGATAGGGACAGGATAATCCACAGTAAGGCATTCAGGCGCCTAAAGCATAAAACGCAGGTCTTTTTATCCCCCGAATCCGACCATTACCGTACCCGTTTAACCCACACCTTAGAGGTCTCCCAAATAGCCCGTACAGCCGCAAGGGCTCTAAGGCTTAACGAGGACTTAACAGAGGCTATAGCCCTTGGTCACGATTTGGGGCATACCCCATTCGGTCACGCAGGAGAGAGGGCTATAAATGATTTAGCCTCCTTCGGCTTTGCCCATTATGAGCAGAGTGTGCGTGTATGCGAAAAGTTAGAGAAAAACGGCAAGGGACTTAACCTTACCTTTGAGGTGCTGGACGGTATTCTCCACCATACAAAGGGCGAATGGGCGGCAACTCTGGAGGGTAAAATAGTCCGTATGTCGGATAGGATTGCTTATATTAACCACGATATTGATGATGCTGTCCGTGCAGGGGTAATTTCCGCCGAGGAGCTGCCAAAAGATATTACCGAGGCGCTGGGAAAAACTAAAAGCGAGCGAATAAATACCCTTGTAACCTCTGTTGTAAAAAACAGCGATGATGATATAAAAATGGATGCCGAAACCCAAAAATACTACGATAAGCTCCATGAATTTTTATTTGAGGCAGTTTACAAAAATCCCGTAGCTAAGTCGGAGGAAACTAAGGTTTTAGGCATAGTTGAGGGACTTTTTAAGTACTTTTTAAAGTGCCCCGAGAAAATGACTCCCGAATATATGTCTATTTGCGAAAATGAGGGTGCAGAGCGTGCCGTTGCCGATTATATTGCAGGCATGACCGACCATTATGCAATAACTGTTTATTCAAATATCTATATACCAAAAGCTTGGTCGATATAAATTATAATTCGGAATTACGAATTCATAATTCCGAATTAAATCAAATATAGCAACGCAATATTTTGTTTTTAAAGTGAGGTGGTTTTATGGCAATACCTGAGGATATTATAAATGAAATAAAGTACAGAAACGATATTGAAACAACTATTTCCCAGTACGTAAATTTAAAGCGCAGGGGAAAAAATCTTGTAGGTCTTTGTCCGTTCCATAGCGAAAAAACCCCCTCCTTTACGGTATATCCCGAATCCGCCTCCTTTTATTGCTTCGGTTGCGGAGCAGGGGGAGACGTATTCTCCTTTACCTCCCTTATGGAAAATCTCGACTATATCGAATCAATAAAGCTATTAGCCGAAAAATCGGGTGTGGCTTTGCCGCAGGACGGGTATGACGATTCCATGCAGCGGCTTAAAAACACCGTTTACGATATCAACCGTGAAACCGCAAGGTTTTTCCATAACTATCTGATGTCCCCTGACGGTAAATGGGCGCTGGATTATTTAACGGGCAGAGGGCTTACGGTTTCTACCATAAAGCATTTCGGTCTCGGTGCCGCACCTGATAGCTGGGACGCACTAATAAACCACCTTAAATCTAAGGGCTTTACTATTTCCGATATGCTGACCGCCAATGTAATAGGTAAAAGCCAAAAAGGCACCTATTATGACCGTTTCAGAAAACGTGTAATGTTCCCGATAATAAATATACGGGGTAATGTGGTAGCCTTCAGCGGCAGAGCAATGCCTGGGGAGGACAAGGCAGGCGGAAAGTATGTAAACACCGCCGATACGCCGGTTTATAAAAAGAGCGCAAACCTTTTCGGAATAAATTTTGCTAAAAACCATTGCAGTGAGCAGATTATTCTGGTTGAGGGTAATATGGATGTTATCTCCCTTCATCAGGCAGGCTTTCCTAATACGGTAGCCCCCTTAGGCACGGCTTTTACAAGCGAGCAGGCAAATCTACTGGCAAGGTATACAAAGGAGATAGTCCTGACGCTTGATTCGGATGCGGCAGGGCAAAAGGCTGTAAAAAGAGCCTCACAGATGCTTGAAAACACAGGACTTTCTGTTATGGTAGTGCTTATTCCCGACGGTAAGGACCCTGACGAATTTATCAAGAAAAACGGTCCCGAAAGGTTTAGAGCACTTCTTAAAGGAGCGGTAAGCGATATTGAATATAAGCTTTTGTCAGCCGCAGGTGATATTGATATAAACACCGATGACGGCAGGCTTAAATATTTAGCCGAGGCGGCCGCAGTAATAGCAAATGAAGCGGATATTATGACTCGGGATATATATATCGGCAGACTTTGCGATAAATACGGTGTTTCACGTACGGCTCTTACAGCTAAGGTGGACGAGCTGAGACGCAGAAATAAACGGGCAGAACAGAAAAAGGAAATTTCGGATATTATACGCCCACCACTTACAAAGGACGATATAAACCCAGAAAGACGGAGGTCGCCTAAAGGCACTGCCGCCGAGGAAACCCTTTTAGCCGTGCTTTTGCAGCATCCCGATTTTTACACCGAGGCTAAGGAAAAGCTTCCGCCTGATAAAATGATAACAAGCCTTAACAGACGTATCTATGAAATAATTATAGAAACTCTCGATAGTGGCAGACAGCTTGATATTTCGGTCTTTGCCCAAAGGCTTATGCCTGCGGAAATCGGATTTTTGGTGTCGCTACAAAACGGCGATAAAGCGGGGAAAAACGCAAAAACTGTATTAAAAGATTGTATTGAGGTAATATTAGAAGAAGATATTATCTTAAATGCTAACAACAAAGCTGAATCTTCGGTCGATGATTGGGCTAAAGATTTGAAAAATATAATAGAAAGAAAGAGTAAGGGGAATTAAAGCATATGGATAATAACACAAAAGAAAAAAACAAACAGCTTAAAAATATTGAGGCACAGGAAGGCTTTGAGCAGAACGAGGAAAGGGAGCTTACTCTTGACGAGATAGAGAATGCCCCCGAGGATTTAGATGAGCTTTTTATAGAGCCGCCAACCCTCGACCCTGATTTTGACGAGGAGCCTACAGACGAAGATTTAAAGCTTGAGGAAATGGATATCGACAAGCTTAACGAGGATTTCACATTCGATAATATCTCTCTTGACGACCCCGTTAAGGTTTACTTGCGTGAAATAGGCAGAGTTCCCCTCCTTTCAACCGACGAGGAAATAGAGCTTGCCGTTAAGATATCGGAGGGTAATCAGTACGCAAAACAGCGCCTTACCGAGGCGAATTTGCGCCTTGTTGTAAGTATTGCCAAGAAATACGTCGGCAGAGGTATGTACTTCCTCGACCTCATTCAGGAGGGTAACGTAGGTCTTATAAAGGCGGTGGACAAGTTTGATTATACCAAGGGCTTTAAGTTTTCTACCTACGCTACTTGGTGGATTCGTCAAGCAATAACCCGTGCTATTGCCGACCAAGCAAGAACTATCCGTATTCCGGTGCATATGGTGGAGACCATTAACCGTCTTAAAAAGGTGCAAAGTCAGCTTCTGCACGAAAACGGTATTGAACCCAGCGAAGAGCTGATAGCCGAGAAAATGGATTTACCTGTAGAAAGGGTAAGGGAGATAATGCGTGTGGCTCAGGAGCCTGTTTCTATGGAAACACCTATAGGTCCTGAGGAGGATTCCCGTCTTATGGACTTTATCCGTGATGAGGATGCCTTAGCTCCCGACGAGGCGGCATTAAAGACCATTACTAATGAGGATATCGACAGCGTGCTTAAAACCCTCACTCCCAGAGAGGAAGCGGTTATCCGTCTGCGCTTTGGCCTTAAAGACGGCAGATGCCACACTCTTGAAGAAGTAGGCACCGAATTTAACGTAACTCGTGAGCGTATCAGACAGATAGAGGCTAAGGCACTTCGCAAGCTTCGTCATCCCGTACGCAGTAATAAATTTAAGGACAGGTAATAATCGTTATGGAATTTGCATATAAAACTAAAGGGGTCTGCGCCAGAAACATTTTTATCGACGTTGATGGCGATACTATAAAAAGCGTCCGTTTTGACGGCGGCTGTAACGGCAACACCAAGGGGATTTCCTCCCTTGTTGAGGGTATGAAGGTGGACGAGGTTATTGAAAAGCTTGAGGGCATTAAATGCGGCTTTAAGGATACCTCCTGCCCGGCACAGCTGGCAGAGGCTTTAAAGCTTATAAAGGACGAGCGCATCTGAATTAAGATAAAATCCAAACAGAAAGGGTGAGGTAAATGTATTCCGATATCGATATTAAAATTGCGGGTGACAAGCCCTCTAAGGATATTAACCGAAACAGCTTGAGGGCAGAGTCGCAAAAAAATATAGACAAAGTACAGGTGAATAACGCACGCAGTTGGGGAAAGGCGGTTGCCCTTAATTTCATTAAGAACGCTAATGAGGCTGTGTCGGACGGGACGTCAAATCTTGAAATGATTATTCAGCGCCGTATGCTGCTTTCCTTTACGGCAACCGTAGGCTTTGAGCAATTAAGCACGGACGATACACTTTCTGGCATTGCGCAAAAAAGCTTTCTCGATACGGTTAAAAAGGCGGATGCAGAGCTTTACCGCACCTGTGAGGATACGGGAGCCTTCTCCTTTTACTACCTTGCTTTCCGCCGAGGCGGAGACACCGACCGCCGTATAGGACAGACCTTTGCAATGCTCTGTTCTCATGACGGCGACCCTATTTATCAGGAATTGGGCGAGGCGCTTTACTGCTGGTTTTTGTCTATAGTAAAGAAATCCGCTAAAGAATTTGATATAATTTAAATAGAAATCCCCCTGAAGCAAAATGTTTCAGGGGGTGCGCTATTATGTGGGCAATATTCAGATAAAAAATAATAGATAATAATAAAAAAGAAAAAGCCCCTCAAAAGCGACTTTTTCTTTTGGTGACCCGGACGAGATTCGAACTCGTGTTACCGCCGTGAAAGGGCGGTGTCTTAGGCCTCTTGACCACCGGGCCGAATGGTGGCTGTAATTGGATTCGAACCAATGACACTGCGGGTATGAACCGCATGCTCTAGCCAACTGAGCTATACAGCCGAATAAGCTGTCAATTCAGGACAGCCATTATATTATATCTAAATCATTGCCATTTGTCAATAGTTATTTTTATTTTTTCCAAAATAAAAGCGAAATATTATGGTTTTCGGCAATATTCTTTGTAAAATACGTTTTTTCTATTTTAAAAGCTTTGCCCAAAGCACAGCACCTATCTGCAAGGGGATACCGATAAAGAGTATCTGCCATATATTGTAGTTAAAAAATTGCAAGGAAAGGCAGATAAGGAAAGACCATATAAGTACCGATACCAGCCAGAACAAAAGCCTGTGACGGTTCCAAAGTGCATCAAACACTATGGTGACTATCATAGAGGCAGGTACCGCCCAGCAAAAGAGTATCCAGATTTTATAATCGCTGAAAATGTCTATAGCGGTGTAAAAAAGCAGAGCCACAAACCACACCGCCAAAACCGACAAAAGGGTTATAATAATCCTTTTTTTCCTTATTTCAGATGTTACGGAAACAGGTGTATCAGCTACCTTTTCTCCTACTATGTAGTCAAGACTAACGTTATATATTTTACTGATGCGGTGCAGTACATCAATACTCGGTACCGATTCACCGTTTTCCCATTTTGAAACCGCTTTATCCGAATAATTAAGCAATTTAGCAAGCTCTAATTGCGTAAGCTTATTGTTCTTTCGTAAAGCGGTAAGATTTTTAGCAATAACAAAATTTAAATTTTCCATGATATTATTATAACATAGCTTGCGTATTCAAGTCAAATAATAAAGTTTAAACTTTCCGTGAATGAAAAAAGCACACAAAAAGTGTGCTTTAAAACCGTATTGGTCGTTTTAATGATTATTCAGCGCTTTCGCTGTTTTGCTCTTCACGCATTTTTGCGAAGCATTCGCTGCAGTATACCGGACGGTCGTCACGTGGCACGAAGGGAACGGTTGCTACACCTCCGCAAGCTGCGCATACAGCCTCATGCATCTCTCTGGGAGCTCTGCCTGCGTTCTTACGCTTGTCACGGCAGGGCTTGCAGCGCTGCGGTTCGTTTACAAAGCCTTTGGATTCGTAAAACTCCTGTTCTCTTGCAGTGAATACGAATTCCTCTCCGCAATCTTTGCAAACTAATGTCTTGTCTTCAAACATTTTTTTTACCTCTCTTGGTTGATAATTTTAGCCCTGGACGGAATTGATACCGACATCTTTGTTTTTCAACGCTCTTCATTAAGCTACATGGGCATATATAAAAAGGGCAAAGCCTCTTTTTAACGTTTTAATTTTCTGCGTATCCGTGTAAGGGCATTGTTGACCGATTTTTCGGTAATGCCAAGCCTTTCGGATATAGCGGAATACCGTTCTGACGAAAGGTAAAGCTGAAGCACCTTGAATTCCAAGGGGGAGAGCTCGAGCTTTATATTGTCCGTAAAGTCCTTAAAATCCTCACGGTCAAAAAATATCTTTTCGGGGCTGTTGCAGTCGGCAATGTCAATATCGTCTATGGGGGACAACAGCTCGTCCGGAATATGCTTTAATCGCTGCTGACTTTTAAGCAGAGAAATCACCGAACGCTTTATGCAAAGTGAGGCAAATGTAGAAAAAGCCGACTTTGCCGAATTGTAATTCTTTACAGCCGAGCACAGGGCAAAGCTTGCCTCCTGAATAGCATCCTCTAAAAGATTGGGGGGACAGTACTTACCTGCGTAATAATGTATTACAGGGCTGTAGCGCTTTATTATAACGGGCAGCAGCTCATAGCCGCCATTGTTTATTTGTTCAATAATTTCGTCATCTGACAGATTTTCGTTATTTTCGACAAAAGTATTTCTCATTTAACCCTCAAAACAGTACCAACTTGACAAGTGTACTTCAATGATAACTTATATTATTCCAAAAGTCAAGGAGAATTATTCACAAAAATAATGGCAGAAATGGAACAATTTTCACAATACATAGGGTAAAATATGACAAAAAAAGCACTTTGAAAGAACAAATCCTCCAAAATGCTTTAATTTTACGAAATATTTATCTTTGGGTGCCGATAAAGAATACCGCAAGTGTTCCGGGACCTGCATGGGCAGCGATAACGGGGTCTATCATATTATAAACGATATTTTTCACATTGTAGCGCTTTTTGATTTCATCAGCGAGGTAAAGAGCCTCGTCCTCACAGTCGCCGTGAACTATGAAAATATCCTGATGGGCTACATCTGTACCCCTTTCGCCTACGGAATTTATCAGATGCTCAAGTGCTGCCTTTCTGCCTCTTGCCTTGCCTGTAACGTAGAGCTTACCGTCATCCGCTACATGAAGCAGGGGTTTAATTCCCAAAAGCGTTCCGAAAACAGCGCTTGTACCCGAAAGCCTGCCGCCTCTTTTAAGGAATAGGAGATCGTCTATAGTAAAAACATGGCAGATGGAAAGCTTATTCTTTTCAAGCCAGTCGGCAACCTCCTCCATGGATTTACCCTCATTTTTCAGCTTTACTGCATAATGTACTGCCATACCCTGACCTAAAGAGGCACAAAGGGTGTCTACTACGATAATTTTTCTGTCGGGGAACATTTCACGGTAATCCTCTGCCGCCAGCATAATATTCTGGCAGGTGCCTGAAAGTCCCGAGGAAAATGCCAAAACAAGCACATCCTCGCCGCTTTCAAGTATCGGCGGTATTACACGGTCGCAGTCCTCACGGGAAGCAAGGGAGGTAGTTATCATAGTTTTTTCACGAAGCAGTCTGTAGGTTTCGGCGTAGTCGGTCTTTTTACCTTTGACAAAGCTGTCGAACTCACGGTCTTCGATGTAATATTTAAGGGAAAGAATTTCAACGCCGTATTCCTCAATCTGTTTGTCGGTAAGGTTTGCGCAGGAATCGGTAACTATTTTATAACTCATATAAAAGCTCCTTTTTTTAACGGTATTAAAATTATATTATCCTTTATTACCTTATTCAATCTAAACCTGAAAAAAGGATTTCCACGATAAAAAAAGTTGCGGTAGAGTGAGAAAGCATAACTCTACCGCAAGTGGAATTGGTTATATTAAGCGGTTTTAAGTGCTCTGTCTAAGGCTTTCGTCAGCGGTCGGTAAAGAACCGCCGTTAAAATAAGGTTGCCTATACAATGGAGTATATCATACCAAAAGCCCGAAATGATATAGGCTAACCCCAAAGATACTCCGCCTATCAAAAAGGAGGGTATGGAACAGAGTGTACCGAAAAGCAGACCGTAGATTGCCGCTACTAAGCTGTATACGGCGGCACTGTCAATTTTTCGGATAAAGAATATACTTAAGCAAAGTACAGCCCAAACGTATAAATAATTAACCGCCCATTCAGAAAGACCGTAGGTAAGTATCTCGCACCCTACAAATGTATATACCGCATAAAAGGCTTTAAGACCGAATTTGCGTGTTGTAAGTATGATAAGTAGCGACACTATCTCGATATTGGGAAGACTCGACATTATTACCTGCGAAATATACATAAGCACTCCAAACATAATAAGGAGAAGCAGTTCAAAAAGCTTATGCCGGCGTGTTTGTGATTTCAAAGCTGTCACCGTCAGCGATAGGCTGTTCGTTCATACCTACGCTTGTCATCTCGCCGTCTTTTGTTACGCACCACCAACTGCCGTCCAGCGTATAGTCGGCTCTTTCGCCTGCGATATAGGTGTACATACCGTCGTTCGCCTCATATTCCTCCGCTTTTAAAAGCCCTTCCTCATTAAGCGCATCGGCTAAATACTCGGCATCGGTTTTGATTTCGTATTCTTTTTCGCTTTCATCGGCAAATACTACCGTAACATTGACAGTTTTACTGCCCGTTTCGGTTTCGGGTCTTGTGGCGATAAAAATTCCTGCAAATACCGCTGCTATCACGGCAAGAGCTACCGCTAAACCTACAACTAACTTTTTGTTCTTCATAAAAAAACTTCCTTTGTATTGTTACTTTAGCAGTATCAATACAAAGGAAGTGAATGTAAAAGATATTTAAGCGCCGCAATACCCAACGTCTTAAAGCTTGTACATCCGCTAATTACTCGTAGCACCCTTGTACCGACAGCTGACGGCGAGTATTCCGACTTATTATGTGAGCTTCGGGCAAGCTCTCGGGTTTTTGCCTTCCCATACAAGGTACAGTGACATAATAAAAACCCTCATAAATTACGGCGACGAGTTCGCAGAGGAATTTCACCTCTATTCCGGTTTAAACCTTGACCTTAAGGAAAAGGTACCGTCAACCTTTGCTAAGCGGTATTATTGTATCACTGACTATACAACTTGTCAAGCGTTTTCCAGTGCTTCCTCGCAAAGCTTTTCCCATTCGCTCATAGCGATGTCAAGCTCGGTCTGTACTTCCTCCTGCTCCTTTTGCAGTTCGGAAAGCTTTATATAATCTGTTAGGTTTTCAGGAAGTCCCAGCTCTGTATTTATTCCGTCCAACTTTTCCTCTAACAGAGCGATTTTTTCCTCTGCTTTATTTATTGCCCTTTCCCGTTTTGCTTTTTCCTTTAAGGGGGTGGTGTAGGTCTTTTTAACCTTTTCGGCTTTTTCCGTTTTTTTCTGCATTTCGGGCACAGGAGCGTTTTTCATTTGTAAATACTGGCTGTAGCCATAAGGAAAATGCTGAACACCGTTATCACTGAAGTAAAGCAGACTGTCGGCGATTTTGCTTATAAAGTAGCGGTCGTGGGATACGAAAATAAGTGTACCGCTGAAGCTTTTAAGCATATCCTCAAGGGTCTCCTTTCCTACAATATCCATGTGGTTTGTAGGCTCGTCCAGTATCAGGAAATTGGGACGTTTTTTAAGAATTTTGCAAAGAGCCAAACGCACCCTTTCACCGCCCGAGAGCATATTTACGGTTTTGAAAACCTCCTCACCGCTGAAAAGGAAAGCGCCTAAAGCACTTCGTGCCTCAAATTCGGTAAGATGAGGGTAGTAGGACATAAAATCATCAAGCACCGTACTGTCCGAAGTATATTGCGCCATCTGCTGGTCGAAATAGCCGATAGTAGCTCTCGGTGCGAATTTATATTCGCCCGAAATAGGTCTGACGTGCCCCATAAGGGTTTTAATAAAGGTGGATTTTCCAAGACCGTTTCCGCCGATTATACCTATTCTGTCCCCCTGCTTTACTTCAAGACTTACGGTGGATAAAGGCTTATCGAAGCCTATGCAAAGCTCCTTTACGCTAAGCATATCCTTAACCCCTAAGTCATCGGGCTCAAAATCGGCATGAAAGGTGCGCAAATCGTAAGCTTGCGGAGCCTCTATGGGCACCATTCGTTCAATAGCTTTAAGCTTTGACTGTGCCATAGCCGCCTTTGTAGCCTTGTATCGGAATTTATCCGCCAAATCCTGTAGCCGCTTTATTTCTTTTTGCTGAGACTCGTATTCCTTTTGCTGTTGCTCACGTAAAAGCTTTTTAGCCTCACAAAATGCGGTATAATTACCTACGTAATGAAAGGTTTTACCGTACTCTATTTCGTAAACTTCTTTTGCCACATTGTCAAGGAACATACGGTCATGAGATACCACAACAAAAGCCTTTTTGTATTCTTTAAGGTATTCCTCAAGCCAAAGGGTAGCCTCAATATCCAAATGGTTTGTAGGCTCGTCCAATAAAAGAATATCAGGCTTTGAAAGCAAAAGCTTTAAAAATGCTATTTTGGTGCGCTGACCGCCCGAAAATTCCGAAAGTCGGCGGTGCTTTTCCTCATCGCTAAAGCCGAATTTCTTTATAGCCGCCTCGTATTCCTTTTCAAAGTAAAAGCCGCCCAAATTATTAAAGGTATCCAAAAGATTGGTATAAGCTTTAATGTTTTCCTCTGTTTGTGACTGCTCCATTTTCTCCTGTGCTAATAAAAGCTCGGCTTTTAGGGATAAAATTTCGGAATAGGCACTGCGTATTTCCTGAATTAAGGTTGCATTATCGTCCTTAAAAGTCATTTGGGATAAAACGCCTATTTTAGGTGTACCCGATAGTGCAAAAAATGCGGATGTATCACTGTCCTGCTTAGAAATGGTATATTCCCCTGAAATAAGCTTTAAAAGCGTAGTCTTACCGCAACCGTTTCTGCCTACGACGGCAATATGACTTTGGTCGTTTATTTCAATATTAACCTTACTTAAAATCGCCTCGCCCGAAAGCTCAACAACTCCGTTTTGTATTTTTAACTGCATTTTTCAACCTCATCATACGGCAGTCTTTATAATATTATTCTGTTATTTCTGCTGTTTCGGATTTTTCTGCCTTTTTAGCGTGCGCATAGTCTACCGCCTCTTTTAGCAGTACGAATAATACAGCGCTTGTGGGAACGGCTATAAGTGTGCCGAGTATGCCGCCGATATTTCCGCCTAAAAGCACCGCACTTACTACGATAACACCCGGTAATCCTACCGCTTTTCCCACTACTCTGGGATAAATTAAATTACCCTCTATTTGCTGGAGTACAAGGAAAAATACCACAAAAAGCAAAGCCTTAATAGGACTGGTAATAACTATCAGCAAAAAGCCTATAACAACACCTATGGTAGCGCCCACGATCGGTACTAAAGCCGTTACGCATATAAGCACCGAAATAATAAGTGCATTGGGAAAACGGAAAACAGTCATACCTATAAAGCAAAGAGCGCCTAAAATAAGAGCTTCTGTAAGCTGGCCGCCTATGAATTTTGAAAAACAGCCGTATGTCCTGTCCGACACGTGATATATAAGCCTTGTACCTTTTTCGGGGATAAATGCGTTAATAACACGCTTTACAAATGCACCTATTCTTTCCTTTTGGGCTAAAATATAAACCGAGATTACAATACTGAAAAGACCGTCAAAAACACCTGAGAAAACCGAGGTGGTGATATTAACGGCATCGCCGAAAATCTTGCCCGAATAGCCCGAAAGCCATTCTATTACTGCATTTCCTGCCGCCGACCAGTTAATTTTGATTTCGGGCAGGTCTACTTCGCTCAGATTGAATTTACGGAGCATATCCTCTATCCAAATTTGAGCATTAACCACAAAGGCAGGAAGCTTTTCAACAAGGTACTTTACGGTATCAATTATATCGGGAATGATTACCAAAATCAAAATCGCAACAACGCCGAAGGCTATAAGATAGGTAAGTACAAGGCATAAAGGCCGTTTAAGCTTTAAAACTATCCTTTTACGGCTCTTGTCCATAAACTTAAATACCTTGGTTTCAAGCGCCGTCAGCAGTACGTTAAGCACAAAGGCAATGCAAAGAGCGGCAATTATGGGTGAAAAAACCGAGAATATCTTTGAAATAAACCCGAGTATTCCGCCCAAGTTCTGAAATGCGGAAAAAATCAACGCACCGCAGAATATGATAATAAGAATTTTTTTGATGTTTTTGGAGTTTAGTTCCATATAATTTATCTCCGTTCCGCCGCAAAAAAATAAGTCCGCAGCAATACGCTACAGACTTATTTTACCATAATTCAGTATAAAATCAAGAAATTATTTGTCCTTTTTATCTGAGAATATCTTGTTGAGTATAACGGTAGATAAAATAATTACACCCATAACAATGAATATACTTATCATGCCTACAAGAAGATAGTCTATATTTTGAATGAAAGCCAAAGGATTGAATTTATTAAACATTTGTGTTCCTCCTCTTATGTTACATAAAGAAGTTGAGAATAAGACCGCCCGCTATAACAGAGGCTATCTGACCCGAAACGTTAACACCGATAGAGTGCATCAGTAGGAAGTTCTGGGGGTCCTCCTGGAGTCCCATCTTATGAACAACACGGCCCGACATGGGGAATGCTGAGATACCGGCTGCTCCTATCATGGGGTTTATTTTCTTGTCTTTATTTAAGAAAAGATTGAGGAATTTTGCAAATACAACACCGAAAGCGGTATCGAAAATAAATGCGAAAAGACCTAATCCTAAGATAAGCAGGGTTGCAGGCTGAAGGAATTTTTCTGCCTGCATCTGACATGCAATGGTTAAACCTAAGAATATTGTAATAAGGTTTGCAAGTACATTTTGCGCAGTATCCGAAAGGGAGTTAAGCACACCGCACTCTCTGATAAGGTTGCCGAACATCAAAAAACCAATAAGGGAAACGGATTCAGGGGCAACGATACCAGCAATTACAGTGATAATGATGGGGAAAAGTATCTTAGTAAGCTTGGAAACGCTCTTTGCAGAATAAGGCATACGGATAAGACGTTCCTTCTTGGTTGTGAGCAGCTTGATAACAGGGGGCTGAATAATGGGCACTAAAGCCATATAGGAATAAGCGGCAACCATTATAGCTCCGGTAAAGTTGGAATTTAATTTCTGTGAAACAACAATAGCCGTTGGACCGTCTGCCGCACCTATAATACCGATAGAAGCAGCATCATTAAGGTCAAAGAACATAGAGGCTACGCAGAAGGTAAAGAATATACCGAACTGAGCGGCGGCGCCGAATATCATCAGCTTAGGGTTGGAAAGAAGAGGACCGAAGTCTATCATAGCGCCTATACCGATAAAGAGTATCAGAGGGAACAGCTCATTGCTGATACCTGCATTAAATAGGGTTGTAAGCGCACCCTCCCCACCGATAGCTCCCGAAAGGGGTATGTTTACAAGTATTGTTCCGAAGCCTAAGGGCAAAAGCAGGGTAGGCTCCATTTCGTAGCGAATGGCAAGGAATATAAGCACACCGCCTATTATCCACATCACTACATAGCGCCAATCAGCGAGAAGGGAAATATTCTCAACCAAAAAGCTTAGTTTTTCTAAGATTTCCATTAGTTTCAACCTTTCTTTTATTATTGGGAGCAACAAAAAAGACCTTTACCGTGGTATACACGGTAAAAGTCTTGCCGTTTAATGCAAAAGCGGGGTTTTACCCGTATTGACGCAATTTGCAACGATAAATCGTCGGCTACTCCCTTAAACCGAAAAAGATAATAACACAAATTTTTCTAAAAATCAAGTAAAATGTTAACAAAAGGTTAACTAATGCCCAAAAGCTATAAACTGCATATTTGTAATTGACTTTACGAAGGGTTTAAGGTAAAATATAAAATAATGAAATATTGTTTTTGAGGTGTAAGTTATGGAACCGGTTTATAAACGTGTTTTACTTAAGCTCAGCGGTGAGGTTCTTGCCGGTGAAAAGGGCTCGGGTATAGATTTTGACAAGGTGCTGGAGGTCTGCGAAAGGGTTAAAGTCTGTGTAGATATGGGCGTTCAGGTGGCTATCGTTGTAGGCGGCGGTAACTTCTGGAGAGGCAGAAGCTCAGGTAAGATGGACAGAACAAGAGCAGACCATATGGGTATGCTTGCTACATCTATTAACGCTTTGGCTTTGGCAGATGCGCTTGAACAGTTAGGCGTTACCGCCCGAGTACAGACCGCTATTGAAATGCGTCAGATAGCAGAGCCTTATATCAGAAGTAAGGCAGTCCGTCATCTCGAAAAGGGCAGGGTAGTTATTTTTGGTTGCGGAACAGGCAACCCGTTTTTCTCTACCGATACGGCGGCGGCTTTGCGTGCGGCTGAAATCGGTGCTGACGTCATATTTAAGGCTACTAATGTTGACGGTGTTTATGACAGCGACCCAAAGAAAAATCCCGATGCTAAGAAGTTCGATACACTTTCCCACATCGACGTTCTCCAAAAGGGACTTCATGTTATGGACAGTACAGCCGCTTCCCTTTGTATGGATAACGGCATTGAAATACTTGTATTCAACCTCGAAAATCCTGATAATATCGTTCGTGCAATGGTGGGCGAAACTATCGGTACAATAGTAAAGTAAGGAGAGAATTTATATGAATGAACTGATTAAAAATACCGAGGAAAAAATGAACAAAACCGTGTCGGTTTTAGAGCGTGACTATAAATCTATCAGAGCAGGCAGAGCAAATGCCTCTGTTTTAGACCGTATTACCGTTGATTATTACGGCGCTCCTACACCCATCCAGCAGATGGCTGCGGTATCTATACCCGAACCCCGTGTGCTTATGATTCAGCCTTGGGATGCTTCTACCTTAAAAACAATCGAGAAAGCAATACTCACTTCCGATATCGGTATCAACCCTCAGAATGACGGCAGGGTTATCCGCCTTTCCTTCCCCCCTCTTACCGAGGAACGCAGAAAGGAAATCGTAAAAGAGGTTAAAAAGGTTGCGGAGGACAGCAAGGTGGCAGTTCGTAATACCCGCCGTGATGCTATCGAAAAGCTTAAAGCACTTAAAAAAGCCAACACCGTAACCGAGGACGATGTGGCAAACGGCGAAAAGAAAATACAGAACCTTACCGATAAGTACTGCAAGGAAATTGATGAATTAGCGGCTTTAAAGGAAAAGGAAATTCTTGAAATCTAATTTGCAGGGGGCGAAAATTTATCGCCCCTTGTATTTTCTGTGGCGGTGATTATATGGCACTTTTCAAAAATAAGAATGAAGAAAGAGTTTTACCCGAGCATATTGCTATTATTATGGACGGTAACGGCAGATGGGCAAAAAAACGCTCTTTGCCCCGTACCGCCGGTCATATTGCGGGAGCTAAAACCTTTAAAAATATTGCACGTTACTGCAACAAAATAGGTCTTAAGTATTTGACTGTTTACGCCTTTTCTACCGAGAACTGGAAAAGACCTAAGGACGAGGTAGAGGGTATAATGAATTTACTTCGTGACTATTTAAAGGATGCTGAGAATTTTAAGGACGAAAACATCAAGGTCAAGTTTATAGGCGATTTAGAGCCTTTGGCGGACGATATTAAGGAGCTTATCAAAAAGGATGAGGACGGCTCTAAGGATGCAACAGGCTTAAACCTTAACATTGCTATAAACTACGGCGGCAGGGATGAAATAACCAAGGCGGTTAAGCGTATTGTAGCAAGCGGTATTTCTCCCGAGGATATTACCGAACAAACCGTTTCCGACCACCTTTACACAAAAGGTATGCCCGACCCCGATTTTATTATAAGACCCAGCGGTGAATACAGACTTTCCAACTACCTTATATGGCAGTCGGCTTATGCGGAATATTGGTTTTCGGATATTTTGTGGCCTGATTTCACACCTAAGCACTTAGAGAAAGCAATTGACGAATACAACCACCGTAATCGACGTTTTGGAGGAGTTTAAAAATGAAGACTCGAATAATTTCAGGAATTGTAATGGGTGTTATTGTTGCCGCCGTAATAGCGGCAGGTCTTTTATGGAATCCTATCGTTATTACCGTAGCTATTGCACTTATTACAATGGGAGCGGTTTACGAGCTTCTCCACAATGCGGCAGGGATAAAAGATAAGGCTTCTTGGATAGGGGCTTGTGTGTTCAGCTTTTTATTTATCATTACTACTGACAGAAGCTTGCAGGACAAAATCTACAGTGCAATTCCTTATTCTGCTGATACTATCATTTCTCAAAGCACAAAATTTTATAATTATTGGGCTAATGCCTTTTCGGCATTAGTGATACTTTATTTTGTATTTGCTGCTATAATGATACTTAAAAATCACAGCGATTTTACTTTGGCACATATTGTTTCTCTTGTTGGCTTGCCGGTGCCTTATGCGTATGCATTTTCCTGCTTAGGCGCAGTAATAAATCACGCTGACGGCATATATTATTTACTGTTACTCCTTAACTTTTCATCTGTTTGCGATATGGGCGCTTACTTTGTGGGAAGTGCAATCGGAAAGCATAAATTATGCCCTAATATCAGCCCTAAAAAGACGGTTGAGGGAGCTATCGGCGGAATAATTTCAAGTATTATCGTTACCGTTATTTTAGCTCTTTGCTTCGGTAAATCCATTTGGTTGCCCTTAGTTTTAACAATACCTCTTTGTATTTTAGGGATGATAGGCGACCTTTTTGCATCTGCTATCAAACGTTCAGTCGGACTTAAGGATTACAGCAATCTTATACCGGGTCACGGCGGAATACTCGACCGTGTTGACAGCATAATAATGATAGTGCCCTTAATGTATGTGCTTATATCGTTCGGGGTGTTGTAATGAAAAGCTTGATTATATTAGGTTCGACAGGCTCTATAGGCACTCAGGCTCTTGAGGTCGCCCGTAGGGATGGTTATAGGGTTACCGCTCTGGCGGCAGGAAGTAATGAAGAACTGCTTGAAAAGCAGGCAAGGGAGTTTAAAGTAAAAGCCGTTGCTGTATTTAATGAAAGCGCCGCAAAGGAGCTGAAAATCAAACTAAACGATACCGATATCAAGGTTTTATCGGGCGCTGACGGTGTTTGTGAGATAGCCTCGGGTGAGGGGGATATTGTTCTTAATTCCATTGTCGGTATTGCAGGACTTCGTCCCACTCTTGCCGCAATAGAGGCAGGAAAAACAATAGCCCTTGCCAATAAGGAAACCTTGGTAACAGGTGGGGAAATAGTAAATAGTAAGGCTCAAGAAAAGGGTGTGAAAATTCTCCCTGTGGACAGCGAGCATTCGGCGATTTTCCAGTCTCTTCAGGGCGCTCCCGAAAAAAGCCTTAAAAAGATTTTGCTTACAGCTTCGGGCGGACCTTTCTACGGTAAAACCCGTAAGGATTTAGAGAATGTTACCGTAAAAGAGGCGCTAAACCATCCGAACTGGTCAATGGGGGCTAAAATCACAATAGACTCTGCAACGCTGATGAATAAGGGACTTGAAGTAATAGAAGCGGTGCATTTATTCGGTTTGCCTGCAAAAGATATTGAGGTTTTAGTGCACAGACAAAGCATTTTACATTCGGGAGTTGAACTGTCTGACGGTGCGGTAATAGCGCAATTAGGTACACCTGATATGAGACTTCCTATCCAGTATGCACTGACCTATCCTGAAAGAAGTGACTATGCTTTTGAAAGGCTAAGCCTTACCGATATCGGCACTCTTACCTTCGAAAAGCCCGATACCGATACCTTCCGCTGTCTGCCCTTATGTATTGCGGCTATAAATCAAGGCGGTCTTGCGCCCACAGCTGTAAACGGCGCTAACGAGGAGGCGGTACGTCTTTTCTTGGAGGGTAAAATTAAATTCTTAAAAATTGCCGATTTGGTGGAAAAAGCCTTTTTGGCGGTACAAAATAAAAAAGACTTTTGCTTAGATGATATTCTCGAAACCGACAGGTTAGCAAGAGAAGGTGTCAGAAAATCTATTAAATAATTCGGAATTCGGAATTCCGAATTAAATTAAAGTGGTGATTAAAATTTCTGCTATTTCAACTATATGGGGTAATGTGTGGCCGTATTTAGTGGCGATATTGCTGTTTTTGGTGCTCATAATAATTCACGAATTCGGTCATTTTATTGCGGCAAAATTGATGGGTGTGCGTGTAAACGAATTCGCTGTAGGCTTCGGTCCCAGGCTTTTTTCAAAGCAATGGGGCGAGACTAAGTATGCCTTTAATCTTATTCCTTTAGGCGGTTACTGCGCTATGGAGGGTGAGGATGAGGACAGTGCTGACAGCCGTGCTTTCTGTAACAAAAAGCCGTGGCGGCGGTTTATAATCGTTGTAATGGGCGCACTTTTCAACCTATTACTGGGCCTTATAATCGTTGCTGTAATTTTAGCTCCGTCCGAGGCTTTCACCTCTACGGTTATAGCCGAATTTAACGAAAATGCAGTAAGTCAGGCTTCGGGACTTCAGGTGGATGACAAGATAGTGGAAGTCGACGGCAGAAAAATTTTTACCACCTACGATTTGAGCTATGCCTTTACCAATGTTAAGGACGGTAAGGTGGATATTACGGTAGTTCGTGACGGAAAAGCGACAGAATTAACCGATGTAGCCTTTAAGACCGAGGAGGAAAACGGTATAAGCTATATGACGGTGGATTTCAAGGTTTACGGAATAGAGAAAACTGTAGGCTCTTATATAAAGCAAACCGTAAAAACCGCAATTTCCTACTGTGCCGTAATTTGGCGAAGTCTTCTCGATATGATAAGCGGAAAATACGGTATCAGCGCTGTTTCAGGTCCTGTAGGAGTAACCGTTGCAATAGCTGATGCGGCAAAGGCTAATCTTGAAAGCCTTTTGCCTATTATGGCGCTTATAACGATAAATTTAGGAATTTTCAATCTTTTACCGATACCTGCCCTTGACGGCGGCAGACTTTTATTTATTCTCATTGAAATGATTTTCCGCCGTCCTGTGCCGCAAAAGTACGAGTCGGTAGTTCACGCAGTAGGCTTTGTAATTCTTATAGCCTTTATGCTACTTGTTGCGGCAAAGGACATTTGGACACTTATTTTTTAATTCGGAATTAAATATGTTGGCTTTGTCGACGTTATATAAAAGTGAGGATAAAGATGTTTACTAATGATAAAACGGTTAAAGTAAAAGCAGGGAATTTAGAAATCGGCGGGGGAGCGCCCGTATCGGTTCAGTCTATGCTTTGTGTTCCCGCTCATGATATAGAGGGTAATGTAGAGCAAGCCAAAAAACTTCAGGCGGCAGGCTGTGACATTGTGCGTGTCACTGTTCCCGATAAAGAAGCTTTGAAGACGGTCGAAGCCTTAAAAAAGAATATTACTATTCCTCTTGTGGTAGATATTCATTTTGATTATAAATTAGCGCTGGACAGCGTAGCCGCAGGGGTCGATAAGGTTAGAATAAACCCAGGTAATATCGGCTCGGACGATAAGGTGAAATTGGTAGCCGACGCTTGCCGAAACGCAGGAGTTCCCATAAGAATAGGTGTAAATTCAGGTTCGCTCGAAAAAAATATTTTGGCAAAATACGGCGCAGTTACACCCGAAGCTATGGTAGAAAGCGGACTTTATCATATATCCCTTTTGGAAAAATTTGATTTTACCGATATCGTTCTGTCTTTGAAATCCTCGGATACCTTTACTATGTATAAGGCTTATGAGCTGGCAGCAGAAAAATGCCGATATCCCTTGCATTTAGGTGTTACCGAGGCTGGAACAGAAAGCATGGGTATAATAAAATCCGCCGCAGGTATAGGCGGACTGTTGCTTCGTGGAATAGGAAACACAATAAGAATTTCTTTAACAGACGACCCTGTAAAGGAGGTCGAGGCAGGTATAAAACTGCTTAAAGGTATAGGCATCCGCAAGGGCGGAATAAGCTTTGTTTCCTGTCCTACCTGCGGCAGAACGCAAATCGACCTTATTGGTATTGCCAAAGAGGCTGAAAAACGGTTAAGCGGAGTAAATAAGGATATAACCGTGGCTATAATGGGCTGTGTTGTAAACGGCCCCGGCGAAGCGAGTGCCGCCGATATAGGAATTGCCGGCGGAAAGGGCTGCGGAGTGCTTTTTAAAAAGGGCGAAATTATAAAAAAACTGCCCGAATCGGAGTTGCTTGATGCGCTTTTAGAGGAAATTGAAAAATTATAAACGGAGTTGTAAAAAATGTCGAAACCGAAGTTTTCGGATATATTCGGAATGTGTATTCATCAGGAGCTATTTAACCTGATAGCGGACAGGGTTATTGAAAAATGTAATCTTGATACAGAAAACCGAAGTCTTACTATTGAGTTAGGCACTGAAAACTACATAGAAAAAGAAACGCAACTGAAAATACAAAACGAACTTAAAGATGCCTTAAGGCTTAGTGCTTGCGAGGTTTCTTTTGCATACTCCGAAAATGCTTTTTGCAATACCGCCTGCGCTGATATTGCCTCCGAATTAAAGATTAAAAATCCCGCTCTTAACGGATATTTTGCGGGAGCGGATCATGCCCTTTCGGGGGATACGGTAAATATTACCCTAAAGCACGGTGGATATAAGAAAATTTGCGAATGTGAGTTTGAAAAAAGCTTTAAAAATGTTATAAGGAGCCGTTTTAATAAAAATATAAATGTCACCTTTGACGGTCAGTTAGAGGATGTTGAAATCGAACTCCCAAAGCAGGCGCCTGTAGTAAGACAGCAACCGCAAAGCGGCGGCGAAAAGCCGAAATCCGATCCTAAAACCGAAATAAATTTTGAAAAACGGCAGGACAAGCCTAAAAACGGTCTTGTCTATCTTGATAACCCTAAGGTTTTCTACGGCAGAAATATTAACACCGACACTAAGCCTATGATTGAGGTCACCGACGATGACAGAGAAATCAGCTGTTGGGGTGAGGTTTTCGGTATAGAGGTACGCACCATAAACACCAAAAGGGGAGAAAGCAATATTCTCACCTTTTCTTTCAGTGACCACACAAACTCCCTTACCTGCTCTATGTTTGTCGACCCTAAGCGTATGGGCGAGGTGGCGCCTATTGCAAACGGTAATTTTATACTTGTAAACGGCACCTATGAATTTGATGATTACCGAAAAGAATTCAGGGTAAAGCCAAAGGTAATAGCACAGCTTCAAAAGTATACCGAAACCGACGATTATGAAGGCGAAAAGCGGGTAGAGCTGCATTGCCATACCAATATGTCTGCAAAGGATGCGGTATCCTCGGCAGGGGATATCGTAAGTCAGGCGTTTAAATGGGGACACAAGGCGGTAGCTATTACCGACCACGGTGTAGTTCAGGCATATCCTGCCGCGGCTGAGGCGGTTAAAAAGATACGCAAGGGCGGCGGAGATTTTAAGGTTATTTACGGTGTTGAGGCTTACTATGTTGATGATGTAAATAACGATATTTCGGGTCTTAACGCTAAACAGATAGCAAAAATGCGTAACCACCAGATAATCTTAGTCAAGAATCTTGTGGGTCTTAAAAATCTTTATAAGCTCGTATCTGAAGCCCATCTGCACGATTTTCACGGTAAGCCCATAACCCTTAGAAGTAAGCTTGATACCCTGCGTGAGGGTCTGATTATAGGCTCTGCCTGTGAGCAGGGTGATTTATACAAGGCTATTATTGACGGAAAATCGGAGGAAGAACTCTTAAAAATTGCCGATTATTACGATTACCTTGAAATTCAGCCTTTAGGAAACAATCAATTTATGGTAAGGGAATCGACACTTCCCGATAAAAAGGATAAGAAAACGGGAGCGACTATTCCAAACCGTTTCAGACACGTTACAAGCCCCGAAGTAATTAAGGACTTTAACCGCAAGGTAGTAGAGCTTGGCGATAAATTGGGTAAGCCTGTTGTAGCTACGGGTGATGTTCATTTCCTTAAAAAGGATGATGAAATAATCCGTAAGATACTTATGGCAGGTCAGGGCTTTGACGATTTTGACAATCAGGCGCCCCTGTACCTTAAAACTACTGCCGAAATGCTTTCGGATTTTGACTATTTCGGGGACAGAGCAAAAGAATTTGTTATAGACAACCCAAATAAAATCGCCGAAATGGTAAGTGATGATGTTATCCCTGTGCCCGAGGGCAACTATCCTCCTGTAATCGAGGGGTCGGACGAACAGCTCCGTGATATCTGCTGGGAGCGGGCGCACAAAATGTACGGCGACCCTGTGCCCGAAATCGTTGCAAAGCGTCTTGATAAAGAGCTTAACTCCATTATCAACAACGGCTTCTCTATAATGTATATTTCGGCTCAAAGACTGGTTGCCTACAGTGAGGAAAACGGTTATCTCGTCGGCTCCCGTGGCTCTGTTGGCTCATCCTTTGTTGCTACTATGGCAGGAATTTCGGAGGTTAACCCTTTAGCTCCGCACTACGTTTGCCCTAAGTGCTGTCACAGTGAGTTTTTTAATGACGGTTCTGTTGGTTCGGGCTTTGACCTACCCGAAAAGGCTTGCCCCGAATGTGGGGAACTGATGACCAGAGACGGACACGATATCCCCTTTGAAACCTTCTTGGGATTTAAGGGTGACAAGGTTCCTGATATCGACCTTAACTTCTCGGACGAATTTCAGACACAGGTGCAGAAATATACCGAAACCATGTTCGGTAGCGAAAATGTATTTAAAGCAGGTACAATTTCTACCGTGGCGGAGAAAACCGCCTACGGTTTTGCAAAGGCTTATGCCGAAAAGAAGGGTATCACATTAAGCGGAGCCGAGCTTAACCGACTTGCATCCTTAGTCGAGGGGGCGAAAATTAAGCAGACTACGGGTCAGCACCCCGCAGGTATGATAGTTGTGCCCAGAGACAAAACTATTTACGATTTCTGCCCCGTTCAGCACCCTGCCGACGATGTTAATTCCGATGTTGTAACTACCCACTTCGACTTCCATTCTATCCACGATACTATACTAAAGCTGGACGAATTGGGTCATGTTATCCCCACTACCTATAAATATCTTGAGGAATATTCGGGTATTCCGGTAAGCAAGGTCTCCATGAGTGACCCTGAGGTTTACAGCCTGTTCACTTCTACTAAGGCTTTAGGCGTTGAGCCTGACGAGATTGATTCTCAAACGGGTACATACTGTATTCCCGAATTCGGCACAAGCTTTGTAAGAGGAATGCTTGTAGACTGTAAGCCGAAAAACTTCTCCGACCTTTTGCAGATTTCGGGTCTTTCCCACGGTACGGATGTTTATTTGGGCAACGCAAAAGACCTTATTGAAAACGGCACCTGTACCATTTCCGAGGTTATCGGTACACGTGATAATATAATGGTTTACCTTATACATCAGGGGATGGACGAAAGCCGTGCCTTCAAAATCACCGAGACGGTGCGTAAGGGTCTTGTGGCTAAAGGCAAGGTTTCCAAAGAGGACTGGGAGGCTATGGAGGATGACATGCGCAAGGTGAATGTGCCTGAGTGGTATATCGGCAGCTGTTATAAAATTAAGTACATGTTCCCCAAAGCCCATGCGGCGGCGTACGTTATTTCAGCACTCCGTGTTGCATGGTACAAGGTACACCGTCCCTTGGAATTTTACTGTGCCTACTTTACCGCCCGTCCTGAGGATGTTGACGTTCCTACCGTAATTCAAGGTCATGAGGCAGTAAAAAAATACATCCGTGATATTAAGGCTAAGGGCAAGGAGGCAAGCAAAAAGGAGCTTGATGTTTATAACAACATGCTCATTTTCAACGAAATGATGGCAAGGGGAATAGGTGTACTTCCTATCGACATAAAAAAATCCCATGCTATGAAGTATGTGCCTGAGGACGGTAAAATGCGTCTGCCCTTCGGTGCACTCAGTGGCGTCGGCGAAAAGGCGGCATACTCTATCTACGAGGCGGCACAGCGTGGCAATTTCGTCTCCCGTGAGGATTTCCAATTAGAGGCAGGGGTATCAAAAACCATCATACAAAACTTAGCCGACTTAGGCGCTATGAACGAGCTTCCTGACACTAACCAGATATCAATGTTTTAAAAAAATGCCCGTTGTTTAACAACGGGCAAAATGTTATCTCTTTTTAAATTTATCTAAAATAAATGCTTTTACTTCAGCTCTATCCTCTTTGGATAGGTTTCTGTAAATCTTGATGATATTTTCCTCTGTGTTAGTAAGAATACTGTTAGAGACGATATTCTCGGGTACTGTAACGGGTTCTGTAATAGGCTGACTTGCTAGGAGTGTATTATCATCAGCAACAACAGGCTTGGAAACAGATACCTGTTGGGTTTCCTCAGGAAAGGGCATATAAGCATCGCCGTACAAAAGTACATTGGGGTGTACATTAAAAATCTGTGCCAATTTAAGCAGTCTTTCAGCGCTTATTTTCCCCTTTCGCTCCATTTGAGAATAGGTGCTGGTTTTCATACCCAGCTTTTCAGCGGCCTCGGCTTGGTTAAGGTCTGCAAGCTTTCGGCATTTTGCCACACGTTGGTTAATAGTTTCATTCGCAGGTAGTTTGATAGTTCCGTTGCCAAGTTGAACCATAGTTTTTAGCTCCTTTCGGTAAATTATCTTAGTTTAAGAGGTGACTGCATTTTTGTCTTGACTTAAAGGTTTCATACTGATATAATTATCAGGTAGATGCTGGAGTGGCTCAGTTGGTAGAGCAGCTGATTCGTAATCAGCAGGTCGTGGGTTCGAGTCCCATCTTCAGCTCCATAAAAATCCCCGATATTTTTCGGGGATTTTTATTTTGTACAGAAATATATGCAAATAAACCAATAAGCTGACGAATGTTGGCTAAAAATGTCAAATTTTGACTACGGAATATATTATACATACAATGAAAATAAAAGTCAAGTGAAAATATAAAATATAAAATTATTGAAATCTATGTAATTTTTAACAAAAATTTATGATAATATAATACATTGTTTCTGAAAATATGAAAACTATAATAAATCACAAAATTTGACACTTCGGTTAATTTGATTCAAAAAGAAATTTGAATCAATCTATAAAAATGCTCGCTTCAGCTTGACCGAAACGAGCGTTTATCATTTTTTGAATATGAAAATCTTACTTAATAAATAATTTAAAATAACAACTATAATACTTACTAAAATTTTTGAAAACATACCTTCTACATCGAGAATGGTTTGGTTTAAACCGATTTTTACCAGCAACGGAACTGCAATAAGTTCAAATATTCCGGTTGCCATTCTGGCGGAAACAAACTTACTTAGCTCCGTAAAAACGATTTTTTTATTCCAGCTTTTACTTCTGAAAACCCAAAGCTTATTCGTGACGAATGCGAAAGCCGTAGCGCACAACCACGACAATATATTGGCACAGATTATTGCTGCTGATACTGAATTTTTAATTACAGCATTAAATGAGATGGAGAATAATCCGAAGCTGCACCAGCTGACTACAGTGGTAAGGATACCCCAAAATAAATAATCAATAACTTCTCTGTATTTAATGAAAAGTTTCTTTATTAGATTCATTTTATTTAATTTTCCCTTCCAATTCCCGAATTCTTTGTTCATACAGGGCGCACTTTTGAATCAGTTTTCTCAAATCAGAATTAAGCTTTGATACAATTGATGTTATCGAAATCAAAATAATGATTAGTATGAAGATGACGGCTGCGAATACAGCATTTACTTCCTCTACAATTCCTGTGTATTTTAATATAAATGTAATTACACCGGGGAATAAAACTACAAAAAGCATTAAAATGCCGCCGAATATCCAAAGTAGGGTATAACGCAATTCCAACCGTTTTTTCTTGAGCAGATAAAAAATGCAGAGAAAATATACAGCAATAGCTACTAATAATGTGATTTTTAAATATATGCTCATATCACTTTCTCCTTTTCTTTGTAAATCTCGCAATAATAATTGCCAAAGACACCTTTATCATATAGTAAAGTGACTTAAAACCGTTGATGGATGAACTACCACCGGTACGCTCTTGCATTATTACCGGAACTTCTATCATCCTAAGTCCGTTAATAGCGGTAACGATGAGAGCCTCCGGTTCAGGATAATCTTGCGCATATTCCTTTGCAAAAATTTCAATACATTTTCGGTTAACGGCTCTGAATCCGCTGGTCACATCTAAAACTCTGTTTCCGGTAAGCAGATATACCAATCCGCTAAGGAAGTTTATACCCAGCCTTCGCATAGCCGAGGACTGAAAGCCTTCGTTGGTGATAAATCTTGAGCCGATAACAGCATCCGCTTTGTTTTCTATAATCGGAAGTATAATGTTTTTGAGATATTCGGGTTTATGCTGACCGTCACCGTCCATCTGAATAGCGATATCATAGCCGTTTTCTAATGCATATAAATATCCTGATTGAACACCGCCGCCGATTCCGAGATTTACAGGCAGATTTAGATAATGTGCATTTCGCTCCTTTAGTATCTTTAAGGTTAAATCGGTAGAACAGTCGTTGACTACCACATAATCATACTGCGGATATTCGCTATCCAGCTTGTCCAATAGTGCAGAAATACTTTCCTCTTCGTTGTATGCAGGGATTATAATTAAGATTTTCATAAGACGATTATCATTCCATTTCAATGTCAATTATTCGAGAGCTTATAGGCAGCTTCTCCCAAGGCAAGTGAATTTTCCGTGAGATAAGCATTTATAGCATCATCGCCTTGCATTACTATTAAATAATCATATTCTTTGATGCTGTCTTTTTTGTCAGTCAATTGGGATGGAGAGCAAGCGCTTATAGAGAGGTTCCAAAAAATGTATCTGCCTGCAAAGTAGTGATATCCTGCATCGCCCTCAACCTGCGAGCCGTATATAAAGCAACTGGCTCCGTCTGGAATTGAATAATCCGATTTGATATTTTCCAACAATTGTCGCTGTGAACCCTGATAAGCGTTTGTTTTGATGAATAAATCAGGAACATCGTTTATTTGGGTGAAAAGTATTAAACATGACAGTAAAATAGCGCTTACACCTACAAAAATATTTTTTCCTTTGTTCATAGCCGAAAGCAGATGTAATAAATATATAATTATAGCTCCTACAATGTAAATAACTACAGTTTTTTCATATCTTGAATAGGAAGCAAGAACTACAGCTTCATCATATGGCATTGATAATAAATACATAGCGGCAAGAATTGCCATAAAGCCAAAATAAGCTACCGTTATTCCACCTGTGATAAACAATTCATTCCGTGATTTCTTTTTTAGTACTATTCGTTTTACGGCATATCCGAATAATAAAATTACTGCTACTACAATAAGTAAGAACCAAGTTGAGTTCCAAGAAAATAAGCGGTTAAGAAAGTTTATTAAGATTTCTTTTATTTGATCTATGGTTTTATCTTTAAATATATTAGTGTAATTTTCTAGCGAAACTGTGTGTTTTGAGGAGGCACCGCTTTCAAACACATAATCAACATGACGGCTCCACAGAACAAATACACAAGCAGGTATTCCGCTATGAATAATCCCCAGTTTAATAAGTCTTGCGAAAGACAGCCTGTTTTTGCTTCGGCAGTCGTACAAAACAGAGAAAAAGAGCAGTAAAGCTGTATTTAATAACAGCATGATAATACCGCTATTCTTGACAGCCACCAAAAAAATCTGTACCATAAGGCTGACCCAGGCGGCCTTGTAAAGTTTGTCTTTATAGTAAATGATTATTGCTAAAGAAGCTAAGCTTAAAACGGAAACCAGCGTATCAACAAGTGGCTCGGCAATAGCCGTATCCTGAGGAGAATTTGCGACAAGGCAATAAATGCCGCCGATTATCCCAACAATAATAGCAAAAATATCTAATTTCTTTATAAATGCGATAAAAACACAGAGACAGGATGCTATAAGCAGAGACTGTGCAAACAAAATCAAATCGTCACCGGTACGACCTAAGAATTTGCAGATAAAGTAAATAAATCCTGCTGAACCTGTGGGATAGCCCTGAAACATAATTAGATCGGATTTAAAGTTCGGGAGACTATCGGTTTTTAGGATTTCTTTTACAACGGTCAGCCAATGACTGAAAGCATCATAATGAGTGGGTATTTGTCCGTAGAGGCGGACAGCAAAGCAGGCAACAATTATACTGAAAATTGCCAAGCACAGATAATCTGATTTTTGAAAATCGGTTTTATATCTCCACGGTTTGGATATAAATGTGCACCCAATACCGCCTAACCATATAAGAAGCACTGTATATGGCATAATATTGAGAATTCCTGCAATGAACATGGCAATACCTATGCCGGACAACGTAATTACGGGTGCAAATGCCATATTTATGTTTTTCTTGCGTAAAAAGAAACAGTAGCCTATCAAAGAAACCCATAAAAGAGCAGCTTTAATTATGAATGAAAGCATATAAAAACCTATCTCCTTAAAAATATTAACAATTAGTATAAATCGTGAAGAATTATATCACATATGAGAAAATAATTCAAGCGTTTAGAGGAATTGGCGACAGATAAATCATTTGCATATTTGACTAAAATGTAGAGAAAACCTAACCCTTGAGTGTAATTTTTTTTGCGGCGCTGTTGGGTTGCTATTTTCCGTTGATTTCCTTACGCTTTTTGCGGCGGACACGGTTTATGTGGCGTTCAAAATCACCGCCTAATATGAGCTCGGCTAAAACATACTGAATAAAGGTCGGCACGGTACAGGAATAAAAGCCCAATTTTTCGTTAAAAAGCGAAACTAAATGCTTTGGCAAAACCATGTAGCCGACACGTAAGGAGGAGGAAACGGTTTTTGAAAAGGTGTTCATATAAATAACATTATCCTTAGTTGTATGGGAAAATAAGGTTTCCTCCGGCTTTTTGGATATGGAAAATTCCGACTCAAAATCGTCCTCTACGATATATCTGTCCGCTTTTTCTGCCCAGCGCAGATATTCGTGCCTTTTAGAGGCTGTGGCGGTTACTCCGCTGGGGAAGCTGCGGTAGGGGGTTATATGCAGAATATCAGCATCGGTATCCCATAAAGCGGTACTTCTGATACCGTCACTCCCTAATGGCAGCATTTCATACCTCACGTCACAGCTGCGGTAGACCTGCTCTATCTTTTTGTAGGATGGGGCTTCTATGGCATATATTCTTTTTCTTCCTAAAAGCTCTACTATAAGGCTGTAAAGATATTCCGAGCCTGAGCCTATAATAATTTGCTGAGTTTCGGCGGTAATACCACGGCTTCGTGCTAAATACTGCCGTATAGCCTCACGAAGCTCTATACAGCCTGAATTGGGGGATTTATCGAGTATAGCCTCGCCGAAATCACTTATTACACCCCGCATGGTCTTTGTCAGCACCGAAAAGGGGAATTCGGGTGATGTACTCGTGTGATGAGAGGTTAAGGGGGTGTGCAAAGAATATTTATCAGAGGGGGAAACAAAACCGTCGTCGGTGCGAAAAATAACAAAGTATCCGCTACGCTGTCTCGCCTCTATGTACCCTTCATCACAAAGCAAAGCGTAGGCATGCTCAACCGTTACGGTGCTTACGCCCACCTCATCGGCTATTATCCTCTTAGAGGGCAGCTTGCAGCCATAGGGATAAATTCCCTTCACAATATAGCTACGCACCTGCCGATAAAGCTGTAAGTAGGCAGGTGAACTATCATTTTTTTCAATTATGTATTTCATCTGGTGATATTAAATTCTCCTATTCTGACTATTTTCATACAACCAAAATAATTATATACTGTTTAAAACAAAAAAGCAAGGGATGAAGTGAAGTGTCACATAACCGACAGAAAAAAATTGCGGTTATAAATGATTTCTGCGGTTTCGGCAGATGTTCTATTGCGGCATCGTTGCCCGTGATATCGGCAATGAAAATTCAATGCTGTCCTCTGCCAACCTCTATATTTTCAAATCATACGGGGTTTGACAGCTTTTATTACACCGACTTTACGGGTCATATGGACGCTTATATGGACGAATGGGCAAAGCTTGATTTGCACTTTAACGGCATTTTAACCGGCTTTCTCGGCTCACCTGAACAGGTAGATATTGTAAGGCGGTTTTTAGAGCGCTTTAAAAGGACTGACACCGTTACGGTTATAGACCCCGTTATGGGGGATTACGGTAAGCTTTATTCCACATATTCCCCCCGTTTGGCGGAGCGCATGAGTACGCTTGTACCCTTTGCGGATATACTTACTCCCAATCTTACTGAGGCATGTATATTAACAGAAACGGAATACCGCAGTAATATGGATAAGGGTGAGCTTACGGAAATTTGTAAAAAGCTAAGCGGTATGGGACCTGAAAAGATAGTGATTTCGGGTATCGAGCGTGGTGATGACCTTGAAAACTTCATCTATGAGGCAGGCAAACCTCCCGTAACCGTAAGGGAGCACAAGGTTGGTCCCTGCCGTTCGGGAACGGGCGATGTATTTTCCTCAATTATCGCCGGGGACGCTGTAAACGGTGTGGATATAGTAAGCTCTGTAAAGCATGCGTCTGCCTTTGTTGCAAAGGTGCTTCGCCGTACCGTAGAGTTGGATTTACCTAAAACTGACGGTATTTGTTTTGAGGAATTTTTAACTGAAATATTAAATTTTAAGGAGATAATAATATGAAAAAGCAAAAAATTAAGCTTATGTGTCTGGCAGGAGTTTTTACTGCCTTAGTATATGTGTTTACTGCATATTTACATATTCCGAGTCACACAGGTTATACTCATGTGGGTGACGGATTTATATACCTTGCCGCTTGCCTGCTGCCGCTCCCCTATGCGGCATTCGTAGGGGCAGTAGGAGCTTTGCTTGCCGACTGCCTTACAGGCTTTGCCATATGGGCACCCGGCTCGGTTATTATCAAGGCGGTTGCTGTACTGTTTTTTGTACGCAAGAGCGAAAAGATAATTACATTAAGAAACGCACTGGCACTTCTTCCTGCAAGTGCTGTATGTATCGGAGGATACTATCTTTATGAGGCAATTATAACCGGAAACTTTGTAGCTCCAATAGCCGGAATACCCGGATATATTACCCAGTCGGTACTTAGCAGTATACTGTTTGTGGTTTTAGGGCTGGCACTTGATAAGATTAAAGCTAAAGACCATATTTTAGGAGGAAAATAATCTATGATGACAATTACATATCCCGTAAAAAACGGAATATATGTAAATATGACCAACCGCTGTCCCTGCGCATGTACCTTTTGTTTAAGGCACAATAGCGACAGCGTGTACGGCTCCGAGCCTCTATGGCTTGACCGAGAGCCTACCGTTAAAGAGGTTTGCGACAGTATTGATACTTGGGATTTAAGCAAATATGACGAGGTTGTTTTTTGCGGCTACGGTGAGCCTACCGAAAGACTTGACGACCTACTTGAGGTAGCAAAATATATTAAATCCAAAAGTGATATCAAAATCCGTATAAATACAAATGGTCTTGCCGATTTAATATGGGGCGAAAAGACAGCACCTAAGCTTAAAGGGCTTATTGATACGGTGTCGGTTAGCCTCAACGCTACTAATAAGGAGGATTATTTCAAGGTAGTCCGTCCTAAATTCGGTATCGAGTCATACGATGCTATGCTAAGGTTTACTAAGGATTGTGTAGACTATGTCCCAAATGTTGTTATGACGGTGGTGGACGTTGTGACCTCACCCGAACAGCAGGAGCTAAGCCGTAAAATTTGCGAGTCTATAGGCGCAACACTTCGTATACGTCCTTTTGAAAGCTAAAAAAATCGGGGAGCGATCCCCGATTTTTTCTACAGTATAATAAGCTCTTTTGGGCTTTTAGTAAGATTTTCGTTGCCGTTTTCTGTTACAAAAACCATGTCCTCAATTCTGACACCGAATTTATTTTCAATATAAATACCCGGTTCTACCGTCATTATCATTCCGCTTGTAAGCAGGGTCTCGTCCCGTGTGTTGCAGGCGGGATTTTCGTGTATTTCGAGTCCTACGCTGTGACCCAGTCCGTGACCGAAGCAGTCGCCGTAGCCGGCATCGGTTATAATATCCCGTGCTACCTTGTCTACATCACAGCATTTTACCCCTGATTTTATAAATTTAATTGTTTCGGTCTGTGCTTTTAGTACGGTGGAGTAAATTTCCTTTTGTAAATCGTCGGCAAAGCCTACGGCTACAGTCCTTGTCATATCCGAACGGTAGCCACCTACTACCGCACCGAAATCCATAGTTATAAAATCGCCCTTTTCTATCCTTTTATCTGTCGGCACACCGTGGGGCAGCGAGGAATTTTTACCCGAAACTACAATGAAGTCAAAGGCTACACTCTCGCTCCCGTTTTTTCGCATAAAAAATTCCATATCAAGCATAACTTCTTTTTCAGTTCTGCCCTCGCTTATGCGGTCAAGAATATATGAAAAGGTCATATCCGTAAGAGCTTGGGATTTTTTAATGAGCTTTAATTCCTCTGATGATTTAATACTCCTTAAAGACTCAATTTTACGGCTTAAAATATCCTCTTTACTTATATTAAAATCGGGCAATTCCTCGCAAAATCTACTGTAAAGGGAAAGGGTTACACTATCGCTTTCAACCAAAACGGTATTTATGTTTTCCTTTTTAAGAATTTCGGTTATCTGGTCGAAAAGCTTTTCCTGCAATATTACCTGCATATGCTTTACCGTAGCCTTTGCCTTTTCGAAATATCTGAAATCTATAATAAGAAATGCGGAGCTTTTTGTTATAAGCACCGTTCCTGCCGAGGAATTAAATCCCGTAAAATACAGTCGGTTAACACCGCTTGTTATAAGCGCCGCCTGACCTTCCTCTAAAATACTGCTTAAAGCCGTTATTCTTTCCTGAAACATTGTGATTTTCCTCTTTTTTTAAATATTTAATTGCATTGCTTGATAAAAAAATTATGGACGGCAGATTTATACACATCATAATTCCGTTGAAAAAAGCCGATAAATCCCACGCCAATTTAACATTGGCAAGAGCCCCTGCAAGACAACCTAATGGGTAGAGCTTTAGAAAAATCTTTTCTCCCTTTTTGCCGAACAAAAAACCTACACAAATACTTCCGTATACCGCCCAGCCGATAATGCTTGAAAAGGCAAAAAGGCATAGCATTACCGATATTATAGGTGCTGCCAAATTACCGAAAACCTGTGACAAAGCCGACACCACTAATTCCGAGGATGATGCCGTACCGTAAGTAATAGTAACTCCGCTGCAAAGGACGGCAAGGGCTGTAAGGGTGCATAAAAGTATTGTATCTACAAAGACCTCGAAAATACCGAATAATCCTTGGGTTTTAGGGTCTGCATCATAGGCGGCGGCATGCGCCATAGCCGAAGTGCCAAGCCCTGCCTCGTTGGAGAAAACTCCCCTTTGAGCGCCTATAAGCGCCGCTGTCATAACAGAGCCTACCGCTCCGCCTGTGACGGCTTTAGGAGAAAAAGCCCCCTCTATTATCATTTTAAAGGCTTGGGGCAAAAAGTCAATATTTAAAATTACCGTACTAAGGCTTAAAATTACATAAAGCACCGACATTACGGGTACTATTTTTTCGGTAATCACACCTATTCGCTTTATTCCGCCTGTTATTGCTGCATAGGTAAGAAGTGTGAAAATTATTCCTGCAACAATTTTTACTGTTCTGCCGCCGCCTAAGGATAGCACCGCCGCATTAGACTGTGTTATATTGCCGCTACAGAACACCGCCGGAACAGAAGCAATACAAAAGGCTGCGGCCAACGGCTTTAAAGCCTTCGGCTGACCTTTTTTTATGTAGTACATGGGACCTCCCATAACAGCGCCGTCCCTTTTTTCTCGGTAGCTTACCGCTAATATTATCTCCGCCGCCTTTACGCACATTCCCGCAACCCCGCTTACCCACATCCAGAATATCGCCCCTGCTCCGCCTATGGATAATGCCCCTGCAATACCTGCAATATTTCCCGTGCCTACCGTAGCCGAAAGGGCGGTACAAGCCGCCTGATAAGAGTTTATTCCCTCACCTTGTTTTTTAGAGTGTAGGGCTTTAGCCATAAACCGTATAGAGTCGGGAAAACGGGTTATTTGGGAAAAACGGCTTTTAACAGATAAATAAATTCCGCAAAGTAAAAGCAGGGTAAAGGGCAGCATACCCGAAATTAAGCTTATAACAAAATCAATGAAATTTTTAATAATATCACTTCCCTTAAATATTTTATTACATAGCCAATTTTTTATGTTGTTAAATTTAAAAAAGTGTTGTATAATGAAAATGTATTATTATATTTGGAAGTGTAAAGTGCAGAAACATGGTTTATCTTGATAACAGCGCAACCACAAAGCCTTCAAAAAAGGCGGTTGAATATATAAATAATGCTTTAAATAATACTTGGGGCAATCCGTCATCCTTGCATAGCTTGGGTATGGAGGCTGAAATGCTTGTATCCGATGCTCGTAAGACCGTTGCAAAATCCATAGGTGCGGCGGATAATGAAATAATTTTTACAGGTAGCGGCACCGAGGCTAACAATACAGCAATAATGTCGGCTTTTTACAAAAAGAGCATGGGCAATAAAATTATCACCACTAAAATAGAGCATCCGTCGGTACTGAATACCGTAAAAAGACTTGAGGATGAGGGTTTCGAGGTTGTCCGTCTCGGCATAGACACAGATGGTAAAATATCTTTAGAGGAGCTGGAAAAGAATCTTGACAACAGAACAGTTCTTGTAAGCATAATGCTCGTCAATAACGAAATCGGCACTGTTCAGCCTATAGCCGAGTCTTCAAATTTGATTAAAAAACTCTCCCCAAGGGCATTATTTCATTGCGATGCCGTGCAGGGCTACGGTAAAATACCTATAAATGTTAAAACGCTGGGCATAGACCTTTTAACCGCCAGCGGTCATAAAATTCACGGACCGAAAGGAATAGGCTTTTTGTACTGCAAAAAGGGTGTGGCTATTCGTCCGTTTATAACGGGCGGCGGTCAGGAAAGGGGAATGCGCTCGGGTACAGAGCCGACCCCACTCATTGCAGGTCTTATGGGAGCGGTAGAGGATTTACCCGATATTAAGAGGCAGTATGAACAAACACGTGAATTAAGGGACTATGCTGTAAATGTTTTTCAAAATTCGGGCTTTATAAAAATAAATTCCCCGCTTGACGCTTGTCCCTTTATACTAAATATTTCGGTTACAGGCTACCGTTCGGAAACCTTACTTCATTTTTTAGAGGCTAAGGGGATTTATGTTTCCTCGGGCAGCGCCTGTGCTAAAGGGGAGCAGAGCTATGTGCTGTCGGCATTGGGACTGAATAAAAGTCACAGCGATTCGGCGCTAAGGCTTAGCTTTTCAAGAGATAATACTAAGGAGGATATTGATTTCACCCTTGAAGCCTTAAAAGAGGCAGTTTCAAGGCTGAGACGTTCAAATATATGAAAGAAATAATACTTATTAAAAACGGCGAGTTGGCTCTAAAGGGTCTTAACCGCAGTAATTTTGAGGATGCTCTTATCAAAAATATGAAACGCCGCTTAAAGGATTTAGGCGAGATTACAATTCGTAAGGCGCAGTCTACTATTTATGTAGAGCCTAAAAGTGACGATTTCGATTTTGAGGAGGCTCTCGACCGTGTAAGCCGTATATTCGGTATTGCAGGCTTCAGCCGAGCCTGTGTATGCGAAAAGGATATAGACGATATACTCACAAAATCGGTTGAATATTTAAGGGAAAGTATGGCAAATATAAAAACGTTCAAGGTAGAGGCAAAGCGTGCCGATAAGAATTTCCCTTTAACCTCTCCTGAAATTTGCCGTGAGCTTGGCGGAAAGCTTTTATCAGCCTATCCCCACCTTAAAGTAGATGTTCACAATCCCGACAGGGTGGTAAATGTTGAAATAAGGGACTATGGCGCATATGTAAGAGCAGAGCAGCTACACGGTGCAGGGGGACTGCCTGTTGGAACGGCAGGCGTAGCATCTATCCTTATTTCGGGCGGTATTGACAGTCCCGTAGCCGCATGGACAATGGCTAAAAGGGGACTTCGTCTTAACGCAATACATTTTGCAAGCCCTCCGTATACCAGTGCAAGAGCCGAAATGAAGGTAAAAACCCTTTTATCTAAGGTGGCTCGCTACAGCGGAAGTATAAATTTAGCAATAGTACCCTTTACCGAAATTCAGGACGAGATTGCAAAGCATTGCCCTGAGGATTATTTCACCCTTATAATGCGCCGTATGATGATGCGTATTTCGGAAAGGCTTGCCCGTAAGGAGGGTAGTCTTGCGCTTATAACAGGAGAGAGCTTGGGTCAGGTTGCAAGTCAGACCTTGCCTGCACTTGTTACTACCGACAGCGTTTGCAATATGCCCGTACTTCGTCCTTTAATCGGTATGGACAAGGAGGAAATTGTAAGGATCTCCCGAAATATTGATACCTTTGAAACCTCTATTTTGCCTTATGAGGATTGCTGTACCGTGTTTACCCCGAAGCACCCCAAAACAAGACCTACCTTAGAGCTTTGCGAACAGGCAGAGGCAGACCTTGCTATTGAGGAACTGATAGAAAAGGCAATAAGCGAAACCTCATACACCTATATTGACTGAAAGGAACGCTTTATTTGATAAACCGTGAACTTTTTAAAAAAGCAGAAGAAACCGTAGAAAATCTTAAAGCTAAGGGACTAACCGTAGCCACGGCAGAATCCTGTACGGGAGGAATGGTATCCTCCTTTATCACCTCGGTTTCGGGTGTTTCGGAGGTTTTCGAATTAGGTATAACCTCCTATTCCTGCCGTATTAAAAATCAGATTTTGGGTGTAGATAATAAGACTCTTGAATCCAAAGGGGCTATAAGTGAGGAGACTGCCCGTCAAATGGCGGAAAATGTGCGGAAAATGGCAGGCTCCGATTTAGGAGTATCGGTCACAGGTGCGGCAGGTCCCAAGGGCAGCGAGGGGCACCCTGCCGGATATGTTTTTATCGCTGTTTCTGGTGAAAAGGGGACCGAAGTAAAGCTTTTAAACCTCGACCCTGTAAGCCGAAATGCTGTAAGAGAAGCGGCTGTTTTCAGCCTTTTTCAGTTGATAGACCAATATATAAAGGATATTTAATATGAGTCGTTACAAAGAAAGTAATTTTTTTAAGGATTTTTTTCGTTCGTACATTCCTAATAAAAGGGATAATTTAAAACAGATTATAATTAAGGTTTTGTTTATTGTTTCGTTTGTAGGTCTGGTGGTTTCAGCGGTTTACATCGGCGACTACTTTATAACCGCCGACCGTGAGGCTTCGGTTATTGAGGACAGCCGTCAGGTCTGGCACAGTAATGATATCGAAACCGATACGAAGACCAATATTAAGGATACCGACCCTTACCAAGAGCTTTTAGCCCAAAACAGCGATTTTAAGGGCTGGATAACTATTGACGGAACTCAGGTGGACAATCCTGTTTACCAAACCGATGATAACAGCTTTTACCTCAACCATAATCAGGAAAAGAAAAGCAGTGCCTACGGAGCCTTGTTTATCGATTATCAAAACACAGTTACCGAAACTCAGGTTGACCGAAATATAGTTATTTACGGTCACGAAATGAAGAACGGCTCTATGTTCGGCAGTCTTAAAAAGCTGAAAAATTTAAGCTTTTATAAGGAGCATTCTACTATAGAGTTTACCTTGTTGGGTGAGAAAGCCACCTATAAAATATATTCGATATTTATTCTCAATGCAGCCCGTGAGGATGACGGTGGCTACATATATAATATTTCAAGGCAGAACTTTATCGACCAAAGTGATTTTGATGCGTGGGTTGATGAAGCCTATGACCGCAGTATTATTGATACCGGTGTAGATGTTGAGCCTGCGGACGATATTTTGACCCTCGTTACCTGCTCGGAGGATTTCGAGAACGCAAGGCTTGTAGTTATGGCGAGAAAATTAAGGTCGGGTGAGGATAATACCCCACTCAATAATGCGGCGCACACAAACCCCAACCCCACATATCCCCAAAAGTGGTATGATGAACGGGGAATAAAAAGAGAGGAAGAATAGCATGTTTCAGAACATAAAGGTTGATATTATTTATTATAAGACTAATACGGATTTTGAAATGGAATTTAATCTCTGCGGCTGTTGCAGAATGAGGCTTCTTACCGATAAAGCGCCCGATAAAAAGACCCTTGTACATTCTCTTGCAAGGGCGGTTTCCCGTAGCCGTGTTATAATTATAGTCGGTAACCTTTTCGGCGAAGAAGGTGTAATAAGCCTTGCCGCAGGGGCTGTAGGCAGTAAGCTTTCAAAAGCCGATAATAAAACCTACGGAATTTCGGGAAATGATGAAATTGAAATTATAAGCGGTTCTACTCCTCTTGTTACTCCCGAGGGGTATTTCGGCGGCTGTATTATCGAAAAGGGTCCCCAGACTATGATACTGCTGTCCGACAGTAAGAGCATCCGTAAAACGGTTATGAAAACCCTTATTCATCCTTATATTGAGGAGCTTTGTGCTATCGAGCTTAAGGAAAAGGCGGCATCTGCCACTCCTACTGAGGAAATCCACGAGAACCCCGAGCCTATAGTACAAGCCGCACCTGAAACAGAGGACGAGCCTGTACCCGAGGTAACGCCCGAAACCGCAGACACGGCAGAGGAAATTGACTTTGTAATGCAGGACCCTGCCGAGGATGTTGCGGACGAGAATGCCGCAATAGAGCATGAGGGTGAGATTTATGATTTCGTAATGGAGGAGGACACTGACGAGGACGAAACGGCAGGAGAGGAAACCGTAGAGCTCCTTACTGATGTGGACGAGGATTACGAAATTGATATGGTAAATTCGGGCACGGATATATTCTCTGAGGATGACGGTATTTTTGAAAGCTCACCCCTATTAGTTGATACTGACGATACGGGTGACGGGGATTACTACGAAGCAGAGGAAACGCTTGAGGGGCTTTTACCGGAGGACGAGCAGTTATACGAAAAACGCTTCGGTGTTCACGGTGCATTCAGCCTGCCGATACTTATAGTTTCGGTTTTAATTGTTCTTTTGTTGGCGGTTCTTTGCTACTGCATATTCTATGTTCCATCTAAGGACGGTGTTTCCGCCGTAGCCTTTATAAAAGAAACCTTCAATACACTTTTTGGGTAAAATAAAAGGTACTGATCATTTAAAATCAGTACCTTATTTTTATATGATTTCGCCTGTACAGTAATCCTTTTCGGCGGAAATAAGCCTTACATTAAGTATTTCACCTGTGTGTGGATTATCTGTGAGAACATGAACGGGTGTGTAGTTGGGAGTGTAGCCCTTTGCGATGCTGTCGGCTGCAGTTTCAAACAAAACAGGCACAGTAGAACCGATTTGTTTTTTTAAAAACTGAGCTTCACACTCTGCGGCGGCGGCAAGCATAAGTCGGCTACGTCGTGTTTTCTCCGCTCGGGATATCTGGTCGGGAAGCCCGTAGGCTACCGTTCCCTTTCGGCGTGAGTATGCAAAAACATGAGATTTTGCAAAGCCTATGCTTTTAAGGTAGTTAAGGCTTTCCTGAAACTCCTCCTCGGTTTCACCTGCAAAGCCAACCATAATATCTGTAGTAATTGATGCATCGGGGAACATTTTGCGGATACGTACCGCAAGGTCGGTGTAAAAGGCGGTATCGTAATGGCGGTTCATGCGTTTAAGGGTTCTGTCACAGCCTGACTGCAAAGATAAATGGAACTGGGGACAGAATTTATCCTGATTTTTAAAGCGGCTGAGCATTTCGTCACTTATATGGTCGGGCTCTAATGAACCTAAGCGCACCCTTTTAATACCCTCAACACCGCAAATAGCCTCCACCGCATCGCAAAGGTTAAGACCGAACTCCCTGCCGTAGGAGGAAAGATTTATTCCTACAAGCACTATTTCCGAAAAGCCCGAACGGCTTAAATTTTCGGCTTCGGTTGCTATTTCCTCTATGGGCTTTGAACGCACGGCGCCTCGGGCGGTAGGAATAATGCAATAACTGCAATATCTATCGCACCCGTCCTGAATTTTCATGTAAGCCCTTGTTCTTTCGGCAAAGTTATTTATTGACGGGGTGTTGAACCGCTCCTTTTTGGTGTGTGGTGCGACCTCGATTATCTTTTCCCCGTCCAAAGCAAATTTTTCCACAAGGCGGACGATTTTCTCGATATCGGTATTTCCTGCAATGATATCGGCATCCTCTAATGCGGCGGATTCTTTAGAAAAAGCCTGTGCCATACAGCCCGTAAGTACTATTATCGCTGTAGTATTTTCCCTGCGCACCCTCCTTAAAATCTGACGGGTCTTACGGTCGCTTTCCGCTGTTACGGTGCAGGAATTTATAACCGCTGCGTCAAAGGGCTCACCATCTGCGGCGGCTTCATGCCCTTCCCCTATAAAGGCTTCACGCATGGCCTCGGTTTCATACTGATTAACTTTACAACCTAAAGTGTAAAAGGCTATTCTCATAAATTACTCCTAAATTTCAGGGAGGGATTTCTCCCTCCCTGTTTTTATTTTTTATTTTTTATATTAAGTACTCTTACAATTACGGGACTAAGTATAATATTGGAGGCAAGCTCAAATAAGAAATTGCCGCCTACAAGTCCTAAGAACATATACTCTAATGTTCCGCCAAATCCTAAAGCTGCTCCCCATTCGGCTACGGTGTCCATGAAAAATATTACGCAGCCCAGTAAAAAAACACCTGTGTTAACTATCGGGCAAACAACAGCCGCCGCAATAACCGCTAAGTAACGGTTGTATTTTTCGAGTAGCTTGTAAATAAGTCCTGCCGCCAGACCGCATGCGGCGCCTTTAAGCAAAACCGTAACTATTGTTCCGAATACATTCACCGCCAAAAATGCCGATGCGTCTCCGCTTATAAGAACAACTACGCCGAATATAAATCCCAACCATGTTCCGATTTTAACTCCGCAGGTTGCCGCACCTATAACTATAGGTATCAGCACAAGGGAGATTGCGAAGGGTCCGAAACGGATGAACGAGCCCATGAACTGCAATATGACTACAAGCGCCGTCAGTATTGCTCCAAGCACTAAAACTTGGGTTTGCTTTTTTCTTTCGTTTGACATAAAAATTACCTCCGATGGTGTCCTTATAGGTACACCTCATAATAATATATGCAAGCTAAATAGCCGTAGGGCTATTTAGATATTGCCTGTCAATTATTTAATTGTTCTTTTCGTATATTGCACGAAGTCCCTCTAAAAGGAGGTTTTCGTTATAGATTATATTTCTTTTGCAGTGAGCTATTACTTCTTTAGAAAGACCTCCTGTGGCTACTACGGTGGGAGTTTCTCCAAGCTCAGCTTCGATTTTATCAAGCAGACCGTCAAGCATAGCGGCAGTGCCGAAAACCAGTCCCGACTGCATACTTTCCACGGTATTAGCCCCTATAACAGAATCGGGAGCCTCAATTGGAATGGAGGTTAGCTGTGCAGTGTTTTCGGTAAGAGCCTTTAAAGTAAGCCTTACACCGGCTGCTATAACTCCGCCTAAAAAGCAACCGTTTCTGTCCAGCACACTCAATGTAGAGGCGGTGCCCATGTCGATAATAACGCAAGGCATTGTGTAAGAGTCCAGCGCACCTACAGCTCCTGCTACAAGGTCGGCACCTAACTGTGCCGGATTATCGATTTTAATATTAAGCCCTGTTTTAACTCCCGGACCTAACATTAAAGGGACGATATGGCAAAGCTTTGATACTGCATTGCTGACACTTTTACCCACCGTCGGCACTACCGAGGAAATAATGGCATCCTCAATATCCGCCGACTCGATGCCGTAAAGGGACAGGAGATTTTTTATCTCTACCGCATACTGGTCATCGGTCTTTCGCTGTTCTGTAGCAAGGCGGGCGGTAAAGGAAAGTACACTGCCGTCATAAGCGCCTAATGTAACATTGGTGTTACCTATATCAATAGTAAGCAGCATAAATCATCATTCCTTTCAGTATCTATATAATCATTATAATGAATTTTATAGAAAAATCAACAATTTTATTGACAAGCCGCAAAAAACTTGATATAATAACGGTTGCTAAATGGAAAAGTATGCTTTTCTTTAGCTCCTTGCTCTGATAAAGTGTCAGAGCCAAAAGTCCAGAAGGAGGTGCAAAGTAAATGACCAACAAGTATGAGGCTGGTGTTATTTTCTCTGTAGCAAACGGTGAAGAAGCTACCGTAGCTTTAAAGGAGAAGATCAACGACCTTATTGCTAAAAACGGTACCATTGAAAGCGTTGATGATTGGGGCAAGCGCCGTCTTGCTTATCTTATCAATGACGAGGCTGAGGGTTACTACGTTTTCTACAATTTTGAAAGCGAGCCTAATTTCCCTGCAGAGCTTGAGCGTATCGTAAAGATTACCGACGGTGTTCTTCGTGTTATGGTAATCAAGAAGTAATGGAGGTAAAAAGATGTTTAATCTGGTAGTTTTAACGGGCCGTCTTACAGCTGACCCCGAGCTTAAAACCACTCCCAACGGTATTTCGGTTACGTCCTTTTCCATTGCCGTTGACCGCCGTTACCGTTCCGGAGAGGAGCGTCAGACCGATTTTATAAATATCGTTGCTTGGCGTACATCTGCGGAATTTATCTGCAAATATTTCAAAAAGGGAAATCTTATCGGTATCGAGGGCTCTATCCAGACCCGCAGATATCAGGATAAAAACGGCAATAACCGCACCGCTTTTGAGGTTGTGGCTAACAATGTTCAGTTCGTAGAAAGCAAGCGTGATGCTGCTCCCGGCGCTCCTATGAGTGAGCCGCCCGCATCCTTCAGCAATGCCGATGTAAACGATTTTGCTGATTTGGGTGACGCTACTGACGATGATCTGCCGTTCTAAAAAATATTAAATTAAGGAGGCTTTTAAAATGGAGAACGAGAGAAACGATAGACCTATGCACAAGAAAGCTCGCAAAAAGGTTTGCCATTTCTGTGTTGACCGTGTTGAAAGCATTGATTATAAGGATGTTGCCCGTCTTCGCAAGTTCATCTCCGAACGTGCTAAGATTCTTCCCCGCCGTGCAACCGGCACCTGCGCTGCTCATCAGCGTGAACTGACAACCGCTATCAAGCGTGCTCGTCAGATGGCATTACTTCCTTATGTTAATGACTAATCAGACAAATTAAGCTACCGCTTTTGCGGTAGCTTTTTTCAATTTGGAATTATGAATTCCGAATTACGCATTATACAGTAAGCTTTTCCAATATTTCTTGAAGTTTCCTAAATTTATCCGCCTCGGGTGTGGGTAAATCCTTAAAAGGGAAATCAATTTTTAACTTATCATATTTAACCTGACAGAGCTTTTTAAAGGGTAAAAGCTCTGTTTTTTTTATGCAGGGATATTTTTTTATAATTTCCGCTAAGAGGCAAATATTTTTTTCGCTGTCATTTAGTGTGGGGATTATCACCTGTCGGAGGGTTACGGGAATATTTCGGGAATTCAGGTATTCCAAAAACTCCAGCGGAGCGGCAATACCGCAGCCCACAAACTTTTTATAATCCTCATCGTTTGTATATTTAATATCAAGCAAAACTCTGTCTGTAACCGACAGCAGCTCCTTTGTTTTATCATTCATTAAAGAGCCGCTGGTATCAAGGCAGGTGTTTATACCTCTTTTGTGACATTCTTTAAAAAGCTCCGTTACAAATTCGGGCTGTAAAAGTGGCTCGCCGCCCGAGACGGTAATTCCGCCATCATTGCCAAAATACTCCTTGTAATGAGCGGCCTTTTCGGCTAATTCCTCAGCGGTATATTCGGTTCCTTCGTTTATATCCCAGGTATCGGGGTTGTGACAGCAGCCACACCGCAGATTGCATCCTTGGGTGAACACAACAAAGCGGACTCCCGGCCCGTCAAGGGTGCCGAGAGTCTGTATAGAATTTATTTTTCCTATTGCTTTTTTCTGCATTTTACATAGCCTCGTGGAAGGTACGGCTTATAACCTCACGCTGTTGCTCACGGGAAAGCTTGTGGAAGTTAACTGCATAACCCGAAACACGTATTGTAAGGTTGGGGTAAGCCTCGGGGTCCTCGTAAGCCGCCTTTAAGGTCTCACGGTTGAGAACATTTATGTTTATATGGTGAGCCTTCTTAGCAAAGTAGCCGTCCAGTATAGAAACGAGATTGCCAACCCTTTCGTCAGCGGTTCTGCCAAGAGCCTGAGGTGTAATTGAGAAGGTATTGGAAATACCGTCACGGCAATCGTCATAGCTGATTTTAGCTACCGAGTTAAGTGAAGCCAAAGCACCGTTTTCCTCACGGTTGTGCATGGGGTTAGCTCCGGGGGCAAAGGGTGCGCCAGCCTTTCTGCCGTCAGGTGTAGAGGCGGTGTTCTTACCGTACATAACGTTGGAGGTGATGGTAAGAACAGAGAGGGTATGCTCGGCATCACGGTAGGTGGGGGTCTTTCTCAGCTCAACTATCATTCTGTGAGCCATGTCCTTGGCAATAAGGTCAACACGGTCGTCGTCGTTGCCGTATTTTGGGAAATCACCCTCAGTCTCAAATTCGGTTATATAACCGTTTTCGTCCCTGATAGGTGTTACCTTAGCGTATTTTATAGCACTCAAAGAGTCGGCTACTACAGACAGACCTGCAATACCGAATGCCATAAAGCGGTGAACGTCGGTATCATGCAAAGCCATCTGGGATTTTTCGTAGGCATACTTATCATGCATATAATGAATAATATTCATGGTGTTTACGTAAAGGCGGGCGAGCCAGCTCATGTACTTTTCCATAAGCTTCATTACCTTATCGTAATCAAGTGTCTCACCCTCATAAACCGCACCCTGAGGACCTATATGGATGCCGCTTGTGGTATCGTAGCCTCCGTTAAGGGCAATAAGCAAAAGCTTTGCTAAGTTACAGCGTGCGCCGAAGAATTGCATCTGCTTACCTATTTTCATAGCTGAGACACAGCAAGCGATAGCATAATCGTCCCCGTAAATAGGACGCATAACATCATCGTTTTCATACTGTATAGAGTCTGTATCGCAGGATACCTTTGCACAGAATTTCTTAAAGCTTTCGGGCAGTGCATTGGACCAAAGAACCGTAAGGTTAGGCTCGGGGGAAGAGCCTAAGGTGTAAAGGGTGTTAAGAATTCGGTAGCTACTCTTGGTAACGAGAGTTCTGCCATCCTCTCCCATACCGCCTACGCTTTCGGTTATCCACATGGGGTCGCCGCCGAAAAGCTCGTTGTATTCGGGAGTTCTCAAATGACGGGCAATACGGAGCTTTATTACGAAATCGTCTATAATCTCCTGTGCGCCTGCCTCGGAGAGCACTCCGTTTTTGAGGTCACGCTCAATATAGATATCAAAGAAAGTGCTGACTCTACCCAACGACATTGCGGCACCGTTCTGCTCCTTAATAGCGGCAAGGTAGGCAAAGTATGTCCACTGAACAGCCTCTTTAGTGTCGGCGGCAGGCTGGCTTATGTCACAGCCGTACATAGCCGCCATTTCCTTCATGTAACCCAAAAAGGCTATCTGCTGGTAAAGCTCCTCGTCAAGACGGGTCATATCTGCATTGAAGTCACCGTTGGCTAAAGCACTTTTGTCCTTTTTCTTTTCCTCAATAAGCTTGTCTATACCGTAAAGGGCAACACGGCGGTAGTCGCCGATAATTCTGCCTCTGCCGTAAGCGTCGGGAAGACCCGTTATAACGTGGCTTCTGCGGGCTAAACGCATTTCGTCGGTATAAGCTCTGAAAACGCCCTCGTTATGGGTGGTGCGGTACTGAAATTCACTTTCAATTTTATCACTCAGCTTATATCCGTAAGCCTCGCAAGCCTGACGTGCCATACGCATGCCGCCGAAGGGATTTATACCTCTTTTTAAGGGGCGGTTGGTCTGCATACCTACGATTATTTCATTTTCCTTATCAATATATCCGGGGGCATAGCTTGTAAGGGAAGAAACGGTGGTCGTGTCTATATCGAGCACACCGCCAAACTGTCTTTCAAGCTTGAACAGAGCTTCGGTTTTTTTCATAAGCTCCTTTGTGCGCTTTGTAGCACCCGATAAAAAGCTTTCGTCCCCTCTGTATTCCTTATAGTTTTTTTGAATGAAATCCCGTACGTTGATTTCATTTTGCCAAGCACCGGCGGCAAAACCGTTCCAATTCTTATGTTCCATGGCTTTTCTCCTTAAAATATATTACGGGTCAAAAAAGGCAACCCAGCTTTAAGTTTCCTTGAAAACTGAATTGCCCAGACGGTCGGCATAGACTCCCGACACTCCCCTACAGTTCTCTGTAAATCCGTCAGTTATGTCGGTGATATTATCATACACTATATTTAGATATTTGTCAACATAAAATCACAAAAAAACACAAAATATTGTCCCTTGTGTGCAATCATGACATATATAAATAGTTTTGTGCGATTATAATTAGTAAAATTAAGGTAATAATATATTAAAAGTTTTACCGGAGGAAACATATGAAAAAGAGAAGCGGAATAAAAATAATAAGCTTTTCTCTTGCGGCTTTAATAGCGGCGGCAGGATTTATATTTATTGCAGAAAGGAAAAACCGTAAATACCGTATTCAGATAGAAAACAGCTATTCCCGTTCTTTGGAGGATTTAAGCGCCGGGATAAACAATATTTCCCTGACACTTCAAAAGGCGCAGTATGTCACCACCCCTGCACAGATAAGCAGTATGGCGGCACGGCTTTTAACCGAGGCAGAGGTCTCTAAAAACGCTCTTTCCCAACTGCCTGCCGGTGAGGAGCTTACTACCGTTAATAAATTCCTCTCGCAGGTGGGAAACTACGCTATGTCGGTTTCCAAAAAGCTTATAAGCACAGGGGATGTTACCCAAGAGGACAAGGCAAACATTAGCGCTTTAAGCGACACCGCCAACAAGGTGGCGGAGATAGTAAACAACACTCAAATCACCTATAATAATGCCTCCTACTGGGCAAAGGAGCTCGATAACGAGATAGACAGTGCAGTGGATTCTGAAAGCCTTGCTTCGGATATGGCTGAATTAGAGGGTGAGCTTACCGATTATCCTACCTTGGTTTATGACGGTCCCTACTCTGACCACATTCTTGAAAAAGAGCCTGCTATGCTAAAAAGTGCTGAAAAGGTATCTCAAAGTGAGGCGCTGGCTGTTGCCGCTAAAGCCGCCGAATGTGACAAATCCGATTTAAGCTATGACGGGGATGTAGCCGGAAACATTCCCTCTTACCGTTTTGTAGGGCAGGGGATAACCGTAACGGTCAGCACCGTCGGCGGATATACCGTTTATATGCGAAAGGAACGGGAGGTTTCCGACAGCCTTTTAAGCTACGAGCAGGCATTGGAAAAGGCAAAAAGGTATCTCGAAAGGGTAGGCTTAAAGGGCTTTACCGAGACCTATTATGTAACTACAGAGGGTGTATGCGTTGTAAATTTCGCCTATCTTGACGGCGAGACTGTATGCTATACCGACCTTATAAAGGTGGGGGTAGCTATGGACAACGGGGAAATAATGCTTTATGAAGCCAGCGGTTATATTTCCAACCATACCGACCGTGCTTTTCTGACACCCGACCATACCGTAGAGGAGGCAAGGGCGATTTTAAGCGGCAACCTTACCTTGACCGAAACGGCGGTAGCGTTGATTCCTACTGACTATGGCGAGGCGAGGTGCTATGAATTTACCTGCCGAACCGCGGACGGTCAGGAAATACTCGTTTATATAAATGTAAACACCCTTGCGGAGGAGGATATACTGATACTCCTTAAAAGCGACGGCGGAACGCTGGTAAAATAAGAATTCAATATTTCTTATTCTGCAAAGCTAATTCGGTTTTGTAGATTTCCTGTGCTGCCAGCTTATCTGAATTGACTACAATATATGTATAAATGGAATCGAGTATGGTAAGCTGGGCTATACGTGAGCTCATGGCAAGTATTGAGTGTTGGGTTTCCTCCGCTCTTGTAAAAAGAGCATAGTCGCATGCCTTTACAATAGGGGAGTTGCCGTAGTTGGTAATGCAGACTGTGGTAGCACCGCCTATTTTAGAAAGCTGCAACGCATCCACTATATCCTTAGACGAGCCTGAATGGGATATACCGATAGCTACGCTTTTTCTGTCAAGGTGGGTGGCGATAATCGCCTGCATATGGTTATCGCAGCATGCCTGAGCATTAAAGCCTAACCTTAAAAATTTATGTGCCGCATCCTGAGCTATGGCGGCGGAGTTGCCAAGACCGAAAACTATTATCCTTTTGGAGTTCATTACGGCGTTGGCGGTAAGGGCTAACTGCTCGGCGTCCAGAACTGATTCGGTATTGATGAGGGATACCGATATATCGCTTATACGTTTTTTGAATATGTCAAAACAGCTGTCCTCCTTGGTGATTTCCTTACTTACCGAGGAGGCAGAGCTCATTTCGCCTGCTATTCCTATTTTAAGGGACTGGTAGCCGTCAAAGCCAAGACGTCTTGCAAAACGTACTACGGTAGCATCACCGCAGCCGCATTTTTCGGCAAAGTCGCTTATTGATGTGTTTATTATATCCTTAGTGTTTTCGAGGATAAAATCGGCTATTTTTTTCTCACCCGGACCCATTTGGGAACGCATGAATCGTATTTTATGAATTATTGATTCCATTAGGCACCTCAAAATGAAAATTATTTTCATTATTTTAACATATTTTTGGAAAAAGTCAATGGAAATGAAAAAAAATTTCAAAAACCTATTGCGAAAATCCGCACATTTTGGTATCGTATAGATGTAACTTAATGTTCTCAATTTTAGCGAAAAGGGGAGTTAAAATGTTTGATTATAAGGTAAAAATCGGTCTGGTTGCTATGAGACGTAACACCACAGACCGTCCCAGAGGAACTTTTCTTACCTGGTACTCTGCCGAACAGCGTGGAAAGCGTTTCGTAGATTACATAGAAAAGAACTTCACCGATGAAAATGTAAGCTTTGTTGATAACAAGGGTATCGGTATCGAGGACTTGGTTTTTGACGATGCTACGGCTAAAGAGGTTGTAGAGCGTTTCAAAAAGGAAAATGTCGATGCGGTATTTATTATCAACTGTAACTTCGGTAACGAGGAGGCTGCGGCTGATATAGCCGAGGCTCTCGGAAAGCCCGTGCTTTTATGGGCACCGCTTGATGATGAATATTATGTTGACGGTATGAGACCTACCGATTCCCAATGCGGAATTTTTGGTGTTTCCCGTCAGATGCAGCGTTATCACATTCCGTTTTCACATCTGCCCTGCTGCAGAGTTGAAAGCGACGAGTTTAAAGAGGGTCTTGACAGCTTTGTAAGGGTTGTCTGCATGGTTAAAAACTTCAAAGGCATGCGCATAGGTCAAGTAGGCGCACGTCCTGCACCCTTCTTCTCGGTTATTTGGAACGAGGGTGAGCTGATGGAGAAGTTCGGTATCCGTATAGTTCCCATAAATTTTGCCGTTATAGAGCAGAGAATGAAATCTGCACCCGAGCTTTATGCTGATGAGATTGCCGAATATGAGCAGTATTTCCTAACCAATTACGAGCTTGACGACCTTACTCCCCAGTACATAAAGCCCATGGCTACAATGGTTGCAATGTATAAGCACCTTTTCGAGGAATTCAACCTTGACGTAATCTCGGCTGAATGTTGGACAGCAACTCCGATTATGTTCGGCGGTTTGGCACCCTGTGCACTTTACGGTCTGCTAAACGAAATGGGTTACATGATTTCCTGCGAAAGCGATATGCACTGCGCTATGACTATGGCACTGCTTAAATGTGCAACTCTCGGTAAAGGCAAGCCCTTGTTCGGTGAATTTACCGTAAGACACCCCGAAAATAAGAACGCCGAGCTTTTATGGCATTGCGGACCCTTCCCTGTATCCGAAAAAGCAGAGGGTACAAAGGCACGTCTTGTTAACCAGCGTGCATGGCTTAGAGCTAAGGATGGCGAGTACACTGTAGCCCGTATCGACCAAGAGCATGGCGACTATATGATACTTCCCCTTAAATGTCATACAACCGAAGGTCCTCAAACTCACGGAACATATCTTTGGGCTGAATTTGAGGATTTACAGGCTATAGAGGATAGACTTATCGACGGTCCTTACATTCACCACTTCGTTGAAATGGAAGGCGACTACAGGAAAGAAATCAAAGAATTCTGTAAATACTTCCCCAACCTTAAGGTTGATGAGTCTGTTAAATAAATTTTGTAAAATTTTTTAAAGGAGATATAAACTATGCAAATCCAAATGAACGAATTTCTGTTCTCAATGATTCTGACAGAGCTTGAAGACGCTGTTGGCGTTGAAAACTGCTCCACCCGTCAGATTGACAAGGTAACTCACAGCGTTGACTACTACTGGCTGTCACGTATGTGGGCTGACCGTGGCTGCCATATGCCCGAGGCTGACATCGTTGTATGTCCCGAGGATGCAACACAGGTTTCCAAGGTACTTAAAATCGCTAACTACTACAAGCTCCCCGTAACTACTTGGGGTGCAGGCGGCGGCACACAGGGAGGTGCTATTCCGGTTTGCGGCGGTATTATTCTCGACACCAAGAGAATGAACAAGATTTACGAAGTTAATACCGATGCTATGTACATAGAGTGCGGTACAGGTGCTATCTACAAGCACATTGAGTGGGCTGCAAACGAGGTTGGTAAGGCTACAATGCACTATCCCTCTTCACTCTGCTGCTCTACAGTAGGCGGTTTCTTAGCTCACAGAGGTATCGGTGTTGTTTCTACTAAGTACGGCAAAATCGATGACATGGTTCTCCAGATGGAGGTTGTATTACCTAACGGTGATATCATCAATACCTGTTCTGCTCCTAAGCATGCTGCAGGTCCTGACCTTAACCAGATATTCATCGGTTCTGAGGGTACTTTAGGTATCATTACAAAGGCTCAGATCCGTATTTTCGACCAGCCTGAGGACAGACGCTTCCGTGGTTTCTTATTCCAGGATATGTCAGGTGCTTTCAAGGCTGCACGTGAGCTTCTCCAGAAGTTCAAGCCCTCTGTTATGCGTCTTTATGACGAGGCTGAAACTGCTTCTCTTATTAAGAAAATCGTTGGTGTTGAGCGCAAGGGCGCATTCATGAACGTTGCTTATGAAGGCGTTAAGGAAATGGTAGACGTTGAGGAGAAAATCCTTCTCGAAACCTTTGCTAAGTACGGCGCTGAGGACTTAGGCAGCGAGTACGGCGAGAAGTGGTGGAAAGAAAAGCTTACCTTCTTCTATCCCGGTCACATGATGGATATACCCCAGTGCTTCGGTACTATGGATACAATAGCTCCTTACGGCAAAATTGAGGAAATCTACTGGGCTATGAAGGAAGCTATCGAAACCAACTTCCCGCAGGCTAAGTTTATCGCTCACTTCTCACACTGGTATGAGTGGGGCGCAATGGTTTACGACCGCTTTATTGTTGACGGTAAAGACGTTCCTCAGGATCCGGTTGAGGCACTTCGTCTCCATCAGGCTATTTGGACCTGCGGTGTAAGAGCTGCTCTTGCTCACGGCGGTGTTGTTAACGACCACCACGGCGTTGGTATAAAGCTTGGCCGTCTTATGAAGGAACAGTACGGTCCCGCTATGCAGGTATTTGAAAATCTTAAGAAAACACTTGACCCGAACGGCATTATGAATCCGTTTAAGCTCGGTCTGTAATTTATAAGGGAGGATTTAATTATGATAATGTCAGAAAAATGTAAACAGCATGTTGATTCCTGCCGTTTCTGCTGGATGTGCCACCACATCTGCCCTATCGGTAACGCTACCGGTCAGGAAAGAAATACAGCAAGAGCAAGAGCTCTCGGAATTTCACTTGTAAACCGTGAAGCAATGGGTCTTGAAGAAATTATGGACAATATTTATGAGTGCTGCACCTGCGGTGCTTGCGTACACGACTGCACCACCGGCTGGAACCCTGTAATGTTCACTAAGGAAACCAGACTTCAGGCAGCTCTTGACGGTAAGACACCTGATTATATTGCTGCACTTGTAAGCAACTGTTTAGAAACAGGCAACGCTTACGGCAAGACCGAAATCTGCTCTGATTTAGCAGCAGCTGTTAAGGCTCACTCTGCTAAGAAGGATACTCTCCTTCTCTTAGGTGTTGATGCTAAATACATGGTTTGCGAGCAGGCTTTAAAGGCTATTAAGGTTCTCGAAAAAGCAGGTGTTGACTTTACCGTTCTCGATAGCGAACCCGCTTCCGGCGCACAGCTCGACTTCCTTATCGGTGCCGCTAACGAAACCAAGGAACAGATGGTAGCCTGTGCTAAGGCTCTCGGCGAATACAAGACTGTAGTTGTATACGATCCTGATGATGCTAAGGCTATCAAGCAGACATATAAAGAGTACGGCATAGATGTTGCTGCTGACGTTGTTACATACACAAGCTTTGTTGCAGGTCTTGTAAAGGACGGCAAGCTTGCAGCTAAAAACAGTGGCAAGGCTGTTGTATTCCAGGATCCTTATCAGTTGGCACGTGACCTTGAGGAAACCGAGGAAGCCCGTGAAGTAGTTAAGGCTTATGCAAATCTTTCCGAAATGCTCCTTAACCGTGGCGAGACCGTTTGGGCTGGTAATATCCTTATGGCTCAGTATATGCCCAAGGTTATCAACAAGGTAGCTGAAAGAAGAATATTCAATGCTACAAGCATCGGTGCTAACGCTATCGTTACCGTTTCTGTAGCTGAATACGCTTCTTTAAAAGCAGTAGCTAAGGATGTTGAAATTCTCTCACTCGAAGATTTAATCTTAGGAGAATAAGTAAATGTTAGTTAATTTAGATTATGTATTGAATCTTGCCGAAAAAGGCAACTTTGCAATTCCTGCTTTCAATGTGTACAATATGGAAACCGTAATGGGTGTTTTGAAGGCAGCAGAGGAAACCAAGGCTCCTATCATAATGCAGGTTTATCCCCGTCTTATGAAGGAGGAGACAGGTTACTTCCTCTCTCCCGTAATTCTTGCCGCCGCTAAGAGAGCAAGCGTTCCGGTATGCTTCCACCTTGACCACGGCCCCTCCGAGCTTGAAACTACACGTTCTATCCGCTACGGAGCCACAGGCATTATGCTGGACGGTTCTACACTTCCTTTTGAGGAGAATATTGCTCTTACAAAGAAGGTTGTTGAAACCTGCAAGTATGTAGACGTTCAGGTTGAGGGTGAATTAGGTCACGTAGGTACTACTAAGGACGCTGAAATGGACGAATTCACTACTGCCGAGGACGCTAAGAAATTCGTTGAGGAAACAGGCGTTGCCTGTCTTGCTGTTGCAGTAGGTACTGCTCACGGTAAGTACACTAAGCCTCCGAAGCTTGATATTGAGCGCATTAAGGCAATACGTGAAGCTACTAACAATACAGCTCTTGTACTTCACGGCGGTTCGGGTGTTCCCGACGAGGAAATTAAAAAGGCAGTAGCTGCCGGTATCCGCAAAATGAACTTTGCTACCGATATTTGCTATGCTTTCCTTGATTGCTGTCTCGACGAGCTTCAAAAGCCCGACCGTACAGTAGCAGTAGATAACTTCATGAAGAAGCCTATAGATGCTGTAAAGGATTTCTGCATTTCAAGAATTAAACTCGTTGGTGCCGATGGCAAAGCGAAGTAATCGGAGAATTTGATTATGAGTAAGATAGTAGGAATAGGTGCTAATGTTTTTGACACCCTTTACAATATCCCTACTTACCCAACAGAAGATACTAAAATGAGAGCGACCGCCAGCAAAACCGCTGGCGGCGGTCCTGTTGCTACAGGTCTTGTAGCGGCTCAGAAGTTGGGTGAGGAAACAGCATACATTGGTGTTTTATCCGATGATAACGGTGGTAAGTTCTTAAAAGAGGATTTTGAGAAATACGGTGTTGAAACAAACCTTATAGAAATAAAATCGGGTTACCGCTCCTTTGCATCGGTGCTTTGGCTTTGTGCTGACAGTGCAACCCGTACCTGTGTGTTTGATAAGGGAGATTTGCCGCCATTGGTACTTAACGATGCTCAAAAGCAGGCCATTTGCGATGCCGAGCTTTTAATGGTAGACGGTAATGAAATGGATGCGGCAGTAGAGGCTGCAAAAATAGCGAAAGCAAACGGAACCAAGGTGCTTTATGATTGTGGCGGTCTCTACGAGGGTGTAGAACGCCTTTTGGCATATACGGACATTATGATACCTTCAGAGGAATTCTCCTTAGGCCACACAGGCTGTGCTACTGCCGAGGAAGCCGCTAAAAAGCTTTATGAAATGTACTCCCCCGAGGTAGTAGTAATCACACAGGGCAAGCGTGGCGGAATTATTTTTGACGGTAAGGAAGTTGTTTCCTACCCCATTTATCCTGCTAAGGTTGTTGACTCCAACGGCTCGGGTGATGTGTTCCACGGAGCATTTGCCGCAGGTGTAGTTAAAGGGTACGATTATCTTAAATGCTGTCATTTCTCCAGTGCCGTATCGGGTCTTAAGTGTACCGGTGTAGGCGCAAGAGAAAGTGTACCGAGCTTCGATACAACTGAAAAATATTTAAAGGAGAACGGTTATGACTTATAAGAGACATTGGGACTATACTAAAGAAGGCTTTGTAAAAATTTACGAAACCAAAAACAGTGCTTGTAATTTAATGGAAGTTTACGGTCTTATGCTTAAAGCAGGCAATTCTTATAATTGCGAGACCGGCAACATGGAATACGGTATTACCATTCTTGACGGTACCTGCGATATTATAGGCGAGGGCTTTGATTTCAAGTCTGTAGGTAAGCGAAAGAATGTATTTGAGGGTAACGCAACTGCTGTTTATATCCCTAAGGGTGAGAAATTCACCGTTAAGGCTGTAAGCGATGTAAGAATAGTAATCACCGCATGCCCTGCGGCTGAATATTTCGACCCCTATGTGGTAAATCCTGAGGATGTTATCGTTAAAACCTTTGGCAAGCCCGGCTTTGAGCGTGAGGTTCACTTTATTATGGACGAACGCTTTGCAGGCAACCGTGTTTATATCGGTGAAAACTACATTAAGGGTAACGAGTGGACCGGCTTCCCCGGACACAAGCATGACGAAAATACCGAGAATGAGAAGTTTGCCGAGGAAATTTATTATTTCGAATTCGATAAGGAGACCGGTTACGGTATTCAGCAGGTTTACTCTGCAGACCTCCTTATTGACGAAGCATACACCACAAGAAACGGTGACTTTGTAGAAATACCCAAGGCATATCACCCCGGTACCGTAGCCCCCGGCTATACAGGTTATTTGCTTTGGCTTATGAGCTGCGATGAGCGTGGTCTCGTAAGCACTGCCGACCCCGAACAGGCTTGGCAAAATAAGTAAAATGTATTATAATAGAGATATGTCTTTTGGCATATCTCTATTATATTAAAAAGTGAGTTGTTTTTTTATGATTACAATAAAAAATGATTATTTAACCGCAAAAATCAATGAGGTCGGCGCTGAGCTTAAAAGCCTTGTTTGCAATGATACCCAGTATATCTGGACAGGTGACGAAAGGTTTTGGGCTGGCTCCGCTCCGTTACTTTTCCCCATTTGCAGCGGACTTAAGGATGACGAATACTACCTTGACGGTAAAAAATATACTCTGCAAAAGCACGGTTATGCCCGTTTTTGCAAATTTGAGGTTGAAAATCAGGTGGAGGACAGTGTAACATTTTTGCTTTGTTCAAACGAGGAAAGCTTAAAGCAGTTCCCCTTCCGTTATGAACTGCGTGTTACATACACCCTTGAAAATAAGACCTTAAAGGTTAAATATGACGTTAAAAATCTATCGGATGATACTATGTACTTCTCAATCGGCGCTCACGAGGGCTACTACTGTCCCGAGGGAATAGAGGAATATGATGTTATTCTGCCCGAGGCTGAAACCCTTGATTCTACCGTGCTTGAAGGTAATGTTTTAGGTAATAACAAGGTGCGTATTATAGAAAACAGCAATAGGATTGCTTTAAAGTATGACTATTTCGCCGTTGATGCACTTGTTTTTAAGGATATGAAGGCAAGAAGTGCAGTTCTTAAAAACCGAAACAACGGCAAAGCGGTAAAGGTTACCTTTGAGGGATGTGATTACTTCCTGCTTTGGACTAAACCCGATGCACCCTATATTTGCCTTGAACCGTGGTGCGGTATTTCCGATAATAAAGACACCGATAAGAACTTCAAAACCAAAGAGGGTATAAGACAAATAGCCGCAGGCGGTAATTTTGTAAATGAACACTCTATTGAGGTTTTGGACAACGGAGGTAAATAATGCAGGTTTTTTCAGCAACATTAAATCAAATGCTGGTGCTGTTTATATTTATGGCACTGGGATTTTTCCTCAATAAAAAACGGCTTTTGCCGCTGGACGATTCGGTAGTGCTTTCCAAGCTTGAAACCTATGCCTTTGTGCCCTGCTTGGTATTCAATACCTTTTATAAGTACTGTACCGTTGAAAATTTCCGCCAGAAATGGGTGTATATCCTTTACGGTGCGGCGATAATGCTGGTTTCCTTAATTATAGGAATTTTCTTAGCTAAGATTTTTGCAAAGGACAACTATCTGCAAAAGATATATACATATTCCTTTGCGGTGGCTAATTTCAGCTTTATGGGTAATGCGGTAGTGCTTGGCATATTCGGTGAGGATGTATTATTCGACTATATGATATTCACCCTGCCTTTGAATTTGTATGTTTATTCTTACGGCACAGCTTCACTTGTTCCTCAAAAGGAGGGTAAAAAGTTCTCCTTTAAGGTATTCATAAATCCTATATTTATATCCCTTTTATTAGGCGCTGTATTTGGACTTTTACAGATACCTCTGCCGAAATTTATAACTACTGCCGTATCCTCGGCAGGCGCATGTATGTCACCCTTGGCAATGCTCCTTACAGGCTTTGTAATAGGGGACTACAGCCTTAAAAAGCTGGCAAGTGAAAAAAAGGTTTACTTGGCATCTATTATAAGACTTATAATTTTACCTACAATATTTATACTTTTTTTGAAGGCACTTAATACGGATATTGCCATAATCCGTGTGGCTCTATGCGCTACCGCAATGCCTTTGGGTCTTAATACTGTCGTATTCCCTGCGGCTTACGGGGGAGACACTACACCCGGAGCCAGTATGGCACTTATATCACACCTTATGTCTATTATAACCATTCCGATAATGTTTGCTTTAATACTGTAAAGGAGAAAGAGAAATGAAATATCTTTTAGGTATAGATTTCGGCGGCGGAGCCTCAAAGGCTACCCTTATTGATACTAACGGCAATATAATTGCCGAAAATACCGTAGAATACCCAACCCTTTATCCCGAAATAGGCGCCTGCGAGCAGGACCCTAAAGACTGGATAAATGCCCTTTGCGAAAACTCGAAGGCTTTACTCAAAAAAAGCGGTATAAATAATTCCGATATTTTGGCTGTTGCCATTGATTCGGCTACCCATACCTCCCTTGTATGCGATGAAAATTTCAGCCCACTGCGTAATGCTATACATTGGACAGATACCCGTTCACGTGCTCAGGCGGATAAATTAAGGGAGGAAATGGGAGATAAAATCTTTAAAAAGACCTTCCATAAGCCTGATACTATCTGGACTTTGCCCCAGCTTTTGTGGCTTAAAGAGAAAGAGCCCGAAACCTTTAAAAAGATAAGCTACATATTTTTTGAAAAGGATTATATCCGTTATTATCTTACAGGTGTTTTCTGTACCGACCATATAGAGGCAGAGGGCAGTATGCTTTTCGACTGCAACCGTATGGAGTGGGACAGCGAACTTTGCGAAATCGCAGGTATAACCGAGGAAATGCTCCCCAAAGTAGTGAAGCCTACCGATATTATAGGTAAGATTACCGCTGATGCCGCAAAGGCTACGGGACTTAAGGAGGGCACCGACGTTATTTGCGGCACTACCGATACTGTAATGGAGGTTTTCGCTTCAGGTGCAGTTAAAAAAGGTGATGTTACCGTAAAATTAGCTACAGCCGGCAGAATTTGCGTTATAACCGATAAGCCTTATCCTGACAGACACCTTGTAAACTATTCCCATATAGCGGATGGTATGTGGTACCCAGGTACTGCAACAAAATCCTGCGCCGCCTCCTACCGCTGGTACAGAGATACCTTCGGCGGAGAGTATAAGGAGCTGGACGGCGGTGCCGCCGAAATACCCATAGGCTGTGACGGTCTTATATTCCACCCCTATTTAAACGGTGAGCTTACTCCTTATGCCGACCCCATGCTTTGCGGCAGCTTTACGGGAGTACGTGCTACACACACAAAGGCTCACTTTACCCGTGCGGTACTGGAGGGTGTAGCTTATTCTCTGCTTGACAGTAAAATGTATCTCGATTCACTTTACATTCCTTATGACAGCGTTGCTACCGCTATAGGCGGCGGCACAAAGGGTAAGCTTTGGAGACAGATGATTGCCGACACCTTGGGAATTGCCCTTAAAACCACCGAAAGCAGCGACTCCTCCTTCGGCTCTGCCATGCTTGCAGGTATAGCGGTAGGCGTGTTTAAGAATGCCGAGGATGCAGTTAAAAAGTGCGTAAAGCAGGTGGATATAACCTATCCTAACGCATACAACACTGAAAAATACCGTAAGGTTTACGAGACCTATAAAAAAATCCACGACGCTTTAGCACCTATTTATCACGAAAGGTAAATACCTATGAAGATACTTGTTTGTATCCGTCAGGGACTTGACGGCGAGATAAACCCCTTTGATGCCTGTGCTTACGAAGCCGCCTTGCAGATAAAGGGAGCAGAGGTTACCGTTATGAGTATGGGACCTCAAAATGCTAAGGACTTTTTGCTCCGCTTAACAAGACTCGGTGCTAAAAAGGCAATATTGCTGTCCGACAAAGCCTTTGCAGGGGCAGATACCATTGCTACGGCTTATACCTTGTCTCTGGCGGTTAAAAAGCTCAGCCCCGACCTTATTTTCTGCGGAAGACAGACCCTTGTAGGGGATACTGCGCAGACAGGACCGATGCTTTCGGTTTATGCCGAAACCTCACTTATAACCAATGTTATGAGCATTGACGAAATAGGGGAGAGTATTACCTGCACTACCAGAGATATGGGCATACAGACGGCAAAGCTGCCTGCCCTAATTACGGTAGAGCGTATAAATACCTTAAGACTTCCCAGTATAATGTCAAAACTCGGCGAGGTTGAGGTTTGGAGTGCCGAGGATATCGGCGCAGACATAGAAAAATGCGGTCTTAAAGGCTCGCCGACACGTGTGCTTAAAACCTATGAAAACTATTCAGGCAAAAGAAAATGCAAGCTTATAACCGCCGAGGAATTGGACGGAGTTATAAACGAGGCGCTTAAAAAGAATAGGGAAAAGGTATCGGTTGCTAAAAGCGATATTAAGCTTAACCGTGTGTTCATCGTAGGTGACGAGCCTTACAGCTTTGCCGAGACGGTAAGTGATGATATAACTGTTCTTGAAAAGACCGATGCTGAGACTATAGCAGAAACAATCAAAGCCCAAAAACCGAATGCGGTCTTGTGGGCGAGTGATGCCTGGAGCAAGGAAACTGCCGCTAAGGTAGCGGCAATGGTTGACTTAGGTCTTTGTGCTGATTGTACCACCCTTGAAACCGACGGTGAACAGCTAATAATGTACCGTCCCGCCCTTTCGGGAAGTATAATTGCCAAGATAGTAAGCCTTACAAAGCCTGCTATGGCAACAGTAAGAACCGCAAAGTCGGGCGGAGATATAGTAGTAGCCGCAGGCTGGGGCGCTAAGGACAGCCTTGATACCGTAAAAGCCTTCGCTCAAAGAATAGGTGCTGATATTGCAACCACTCGAAAAGCGGTTGATAACAACATATTGCCTTATAGCATGCAGGTAGGCTTAACGGGCAAAACCGTAAGTCCTCCCGTGTATATTGCAGTAGGTATTTCGGGAGCGGTGCATCATATAGTAGGAATGCAGCAGGCAGGAACTGTAATTGCAGTTAATCCTGACAAGGATGCACCTATATTCGATTATGCCGATTACGGTATTATAGGAAATTGCGATATACTTAAATAAGAAATGAGCTGACATATGTCAGCTCATTTCAGACTGTCGAAAAAGTCCAGTTTTCACTGGGCTTTTTCTGACTTTTATGGTATAATAAAGTTGGTGATAAAAATGATAGTAAAAGAGAGAATACACAGAGACCAACTCGAAATGTTTAGCATAGAAGAATATGTACC
>JAFUOL010000031.1 GCA_017481865.1 Clostridia bacterium
CTGCAAAGTCGTGGAAGCCAAGCTGAGCAAGCCAACCCTGAGAATTCCATACCCAACCTGCTTCAATCGGATAGACAAACAGCGAGATTACGCCGGAATAAATACAGTAGGAAACAAACTTTGTTCTTTCAGCCATAGAGCCGGAAACGATGGTTGCGGCAGTTGCGCAGAACACAAGGTTAAACACAAATGAAGGAGCGTTACCGCCTTTCAGAAAAGCACCGAAGTCTGTCAAAATTTCAAGATTCGGTACACCGAAAATTCCGAGGACGTAATCCTCTGCCATCATCAGACTAAAGCCAAGCAAAACGAACACAACCGTTCCGATGCAGAAATCCATCAGATTTTTCATTATAATGTTACCGGCGTTCTTTGCTCTGGTAAATCCGGTCTCTACCATCGCAAAACCGGCCTGCATGAAGAATACCAGTGCTGCACCGATCAAGAACCATACACCGAAAACTTCACTTGTAACAGATTCTTCCACCAATTTTGTAATTTCTTCTATTGCCATAATAGACCATCTTCTTTCTTTTTATTTCTTTATTTCACGCCGAACAATAGATCGGCATAGGTAGGCATAGGCCAATAGGTCTTTGCTGTAAGGGTTTCTGCTTCGTCGCAGGGAACCCTCAATTCACCCATCTTAGCAAGGATTGTATCACGAATAGCGTTAGCCTCGGTACCGATATCCTCTGCTGTATGTAAATCAAGCAAAGCGTTCTCTAATTCGTCTGCCTTTATGGCTATTCTGTCGGTCAAAGCGGAAAGCCTCTTTACAAGACCTGTTTCGTAGCTGCAAGCAATTGTAGAATCAAGAGCTTTCTTGGTAGTGGCTGTCTTAGCAACCTCCTTAGCATATGCCGCCACAGCAGGGGCAATTTGGGTCTTTGCCATATCCACCATTGTATTAGCTTCGATAATAATGGTCTTGCAGTAGTTCTCCAGCATGATTTCATATCTGGATTTAAGCTCTGCCTCAGAAAATACCTTGTGAGATGTCAGCATATCTACATTTTTCTTATCCAATAGGTGCGGCATACAATCGGCTGTAGTGCGATAATTGAGAAGACCTCTGTTTTCGGTAGCCTCTTTAATCCATGAATCGTCATAGCCGTTGCCGTTAAAGATGATATGCTTGTGATCCTTAATGGTCTTCTTAATCATCTCATGTAAAGACGCTTCAAAGTCCTCTGCCGCTTCCAGTCTGTCAGCGTAGATTTTCAAGGCTTCGGCAACAGCACTGTTTAGCATTATGTTAGCACAAGCAATACTGTTAGAGGAACCGAGCATTCTGAACTCAAACTTATTGCCCGTAAAAGCAAAGGGTGAAGTACGGTTACGGTCGGTAGTATCACGGTTGAACTTAGGCAGTACATTTACGCCCAACTTCATCTGTGTCTTTTCGGCACCGCTATAGGGAGTATCAGTTTCAATTGCCTCTAAAACTGCGTTAAGCTCATCGCCTAAGAAAATGGAAACTACCGCAGGGGGAGCCTCGTTAGCACCGAGTCTGTGGTCATTTCCGGCAGTTGCTACAGAGATACGCAAAAGGTCCTGATAATCGTCAACCGCCTTAATAACTGCACATAGGAAAAGCAAAAACTGTGCGTTTTCATAAGGGGTCTCGCCGGGAGAGAGGAGGTTTACACCGGCATCTGTAGAGATTGACCAGTTGTTGTGCTTACCGCTACCGTTTACACCTGCAAAGGGCTTTTCGTGCAGTAGGCATACAAGACCGTGCTTAGCGGCAACCTTTTGCATAATCTCCATAGTAAGCTGGTTATGGTCGGTTGCAATATTGGTTGTGGTATAAATCGGCGCTAACTCATGCTGTGCGGGAGCAACCTCGTTATGCTCTGTCTTAGCAAGAATACCTAACTTCCACAGCTCGTCATTTAATTCCTCCATGTAGGCGGCTACTCTCGGCTTAATAACACCAAAATAGTGGTCGTCCATCTCTTGACCTTTAGGAGGCTTTGCACCGAACAAGGTACGTCCTGTAAAGCGTAGGTCGGGGCGCTGATCATACATTTCCTTGGTTACAAGAAAGTATTCCTGCTCTGGGCCTACCGAAGTTCTTACACATTTTACCTTGTCATTTCCGAACAGACGGAGAATTCTGAGAGCCTGCTTGTTAAGAGCCTCCATAGAACGCAAAAGCGGGGTTTTCTTATCAAGTGCTTCTCCTCCGTATGAACAGAAAGCGGTAGGAATACATAAGGTCTTTCCCTTAATGAATGCATAGGAGGTGGGGTCCCATGCGGTATAGCCTCTTGCTTCAAAGGTAGCACGAAGTCCGCCCGAAGGGAAGGAGGAAGCATCAGGCTCACCCTTAATCAGCTCCTTACCCGAAAACTCCATTATTACACCGCCATCGGGCGAGGGGGATATAAAGCTGTCATGCTTTTCGGCGGTTATGCCGGTAAGGGGCTGAAACCAGTGAGTATAGTGGGTAGCGCCGTGGGCTACTGCCCAGTCCTTCATAGCTACAGCTACCGCATTAGCAACGCTTATATCAAGCTTTGCACCCTCATCAATTGTCTTTTTAAGTGATGCATATACCTTTGCCGACAAGGTAGCCTTCATTACTCTGTCGTCAAATACTAAGCTTCCAAAATAATCTGTTACAGTTCCCATAATAAAATCTCCTTTTTACAAAAAAGTAAAGACGCCTTTAATGTAAAACAAATTACATTAAAGACGCCTTTGCCTTTATTATACAATATTTAATTATATATTAAACAATACCCTGAGCGGTCATTGCATCAACAACCTTTTCGAAGCCTGCAATGTTTGCACCTACAACGTAGTTACCCTCAAAGCCGTACTTCTTGGCTGCATTGTCAATATTATGGAAAAGATTAACCATAATACCCTTAAGCTTGCTGTCAACCTCTTCAAAGGACCAGCTAAGTCTTTCGCTGTTCTGTGACATTTCAAGTGCGGAGGTAGCAACACCGCCGGCATTTGCTGCCTTACCGGGAACGAAGTATACTCCGTTTTTCTGGAAGTACTCGGTAGCCTCTAAGGTAGTAGGCATATTAGCACCTTCGCAAACTGCCAATACACCGTTTGCTACGAGTGTCTTAGCATCCTCGAGGTCAAGCTCGTTCTGTGTAGCACAGGGAAGTGCAATGTCAACCTTAACGGTCCAAACACCCTTACCCTCGTGGTACTCGGAATTGGGTCTGTATTTCTTGTACTCGGTAAGTCTTGCACGGTTAACTTCCTTAATTTCCTTAAGGGCGGCAACATCAATACCGTCGGGATCGTAAACCCAGCCTGTAGAATCGGAAGCGGTTACAACCTTAGCGCCTAACTGCTGAGCCTTCTGAATAGCGTAAATAGCAACGTTACCAGCACCTGAAACAGCAACTGTCTTGCCTTCGATTGTCTCGCCGTTGCATTTAAGCATTTCAGCTGTTAAATAAAGCAGACCGTAGCCGGTAGCCTCGGTACGTGCGAGTGAACCGCCGTATGAAAGACCCTTACCTGTAAGAACGCCTTCATATACACCACGAATTCTCTTGTACTGACCGAACATATAACCGATTTCTCTGGCACCTGTTCCGATATCACCTGCAGGAACGTCGGTATCAGCACCGATATATTTGCAAAGCTCTGTCATAAAGCTCTGGCAGAATGCCATAATCTCTCTGTCAGACTTACCCTTGGGATCAAAGTCCGAACCGCCCTTACCGCCGCCGATAGGCAAGCCTGTAAGTGAATTTTTAAATATCTGTTCAAAGCCTAGGAACTTAATAATGCCGAGGTTTACGGAAGGATGCAGTCTAAGACCGCCCTTGTAAGGTCCGATAGCGCTGTTAAACTGAACTCTGTAGCCGGTATTTACATGTACCTGACCCTTATCGTCTACCCACGGAACTCTGAATTTAAACTGTCTCTCGGGATTTACGATTCTTTCAAGCAGAGCATCACGTCTGAACTTTTCCTCATTAGCATCAACTACTACTCTTAAAGATTCAAGCACCTCTTTAACAGCCTGATGAAATTCCGGCTCGGCAGGATTCTGTTTAATAACCTGCTCTATTATCTCGTCTACATACGACATTTGTTTTCCTCCTCTTAATAGGCAAAAAATCTGTAAAAAACGAAAAAGACGCCTTTAAAGATGCTACCCCTTTAAAGACGCCCTTGCCTTTATGTTCGGAATTATACACCCCAAAATGCGATTTGTCAACCTTTTTTTGAATTTTTTTCAATTTTTTTTGAAAAATTTTTCCTGTGGATATTTTTCCGCCTTGACAAAATGGCACAGTCGGTGTATAATACCACCGATGAGCAAAGGTGTTCGTTTTTGTACAGACATTTGTCTGTGCCGAAATGAACACCTTTCTTTTATTTTATACGATAGTGTTCTTATCTATCTGAAAGGAAAGGAACCGACATGAATTTAGAAGGTCAAATACGAATACCCTCAGGCTGTGCTATTGCCGCCGTAATTTCCAAGGAAGGAAAAAAGATGACCGGCGAAAAGATAGTAGAAGCCATGAAGCCTATGCACGACCGTTCAAACGGTTTAGGCGGCGGCTTTGCTGCATACGGAATTTATCCCGAATACAAGGATTTCTATGCGCTCCATATGTTTTATGATGACCGTGCCACACGTAAAAGCTGTGAACAGTTTTTAAAGGAACGCTTTGAAATAGTAAAATCCGAAATTATTCCAACAAGAAAAAGTCCCTCTATTACAGACGAGCCTATTATATGGAGATACTTTGTTTCTCCCCTCAAATCTGTTTTAGCTTCGATGCAGCTTGACGAAAAGGAATTCGTAGCCAGAACGGTAATGAAAATAAATACCGAAATGACCGGTGCTTATGTATTTTCAAGCGGAAAGAACATGGGTACATTTAAGGCGGTAGGCTTTCCCGAGGATGTAGGTGTATTTTATAAGCTTGACGAGTACGAGGGCTATTCCTGGACTGCTCACGGAAGATACCCTACCAATACCCCCGGCTGGTGGGGCGGAGCGCACCCCTTTACCTTGCTTGACTATTCAATAGTTCACAACGGCGAAATTTCCTCCTATGACGCTAACCGCCGTTTTATAGAGATGTTCGGTTATAAATGTACTTTGCAGACCGATACCGAGGTAATTACATATATTATGGACTACCTTATAAGGGTTAAGGGTCTTACCTTAAGCGAGGCGGCAAGCGTTATCGCCGCTCCATTCTGGAGTACGATTGAAAACAAAACCGATAGCTATGATAAGGATAAGCATATTTATCTTCGCACCCTGTTCCCCAGTCTTTTAGTAACAGGACCTTTCTCTATAGTTCTTGGCTTTGACGGCGGACTTATGGCATTAAACGACCGCTTGAAGCTACGTTCAATGGTAGTCGGAGAAAAGGACGATAAGGTGTTTATCGCAAGCGAGGAGGCGGCTATCCGTACTATGGAGCCCGATGCTGAAAATATTTGGGCACCTGCAGGCGGCGAGCCTGTAATCATCAAGGTTAAGGAGGGAGCATACTAATGGGTACCGAATTTATATATCCCGAATTTGAGGTAGTAAGGAACGATTCACGCTGTATTCGATGCAGAGTATGTGAAAGACAGTGCGCTAATGAGGTACACACCTTCAATGAGGACGGAAAGGTGATGCTTGCAGATGAATCCAAATGTGTGAATTGTCAGCGTTGCGTATCCCTATGTCCCACAAGAGCACTTAAAATAGTTAAATGTGACTGCCAATTGCGTGAAAATGCCAACTGGCAGGACGATACAATCAAGGAAATATACAAGCAGGCAAACAGCGGCGGAGTACTGTTATCGTCGATGGGTAACCCGAAGTCCCTGCCTGTATATTGGGATAAAATACTTATAAATGCATCGCAGGTAACAAATCCCCCAATCGACCCACTTCGTGAGCCTATGGAGACAAAGGTGTTCTTAGGCAAAAAGCCCGATAAGATAGAGCGTGATGAAAAGGGAAACATTAAATGTAATCTGCCGCCACAGTTGGAGCTTTCAATGCCTGTTATGTTTTCGGCTATGAGCTACGGTTCTATAAGCTATAATGCCCACGAAAGCCTTGCAAGAGCCGCAACCGAGCTTGGTATTTACTACAATACGGGTGAGGGCGGTCTGCATGAGGATTTTTATTGCTACGGCAAAAACACCATAGTTCAGGTAGCATCGGGACGTTTCGGTGTTTACAAGGATTATTTAGAGGCAGGCGCCGCAGTTGAAATTAAAATGGGTCAGGGTGCAAAGCCCGGTATCGGCGGACATTTACCCGGTGCCAAAATAGTAGGAGATGTATCGAGAACGAGAATGATTCCCGAAGGAAGTGACGCTATTTCCCCTGCACCGCATCACGATATTTATTCCATTGAGGATTTACGTCAGTTGGTATTCTCCCTTAAAGAGGCTACCGAATACAAAAAGCCTGTAATAGTAAAGGTTGCAGCGGTTCATAATATAGCCGCAATTGCCAGCGGTATTGCACGAAGCGGCGCAGACATTATTGCTATTGACGGTTTCAGAGGCGGTACAGGTGCGGCACCTACGAGAATACGTGATAATGTCGGTATTCCGATAGAGTTGGCTCTTGCCGCAGTTGACCAGCGCCTGCGTGACGAGGGTATAAGAAATAATGTATCCTTGGTAGTAGGCGGAAGTATAAGAAGTGCCGCCGACGTTGTAAAGGCAATAGCTTTAGGTGCTGATGCTTGCTATATTGCCACCGCCGCCGTATTGGCTTTAGGCTGTCACCTTTGCCGTACTTGTCAGAGCGGTAAATGCAATTGGGGTATAGCAACACAGCGCCCCGACCTTGTAAAGAGGCTCAATCCAGATATGGGCAGTGAACGTCTTATCAATCTGATGAATGCTTGGCAGCACGAAATCAAGGAACTGATGGGTGGCATGGGTATCAATTCCATCGAGTCCCTTCGCGGTAACCGTCTGATGCTTCGCGGTGTCGGGCTCACTGACAAAGAACTTGAGATCCTCGGTATCTCTCATGCAGGAGAGTGATAAAGAATGAAACGAATATATGTAAATGAAGAGTGGTGTCTTGGTTGCCACTTATGCGAATATAACTGTGCTTTTGCCAATTCTGGTATGACCGATATGGCGACGGCACTCAAGGGCAAACCGATTTACCCCCGTATCCACATTGAGGGAAATGATAAAGTATCTTATGCGGTATCCTGCCGTCATTGCACCGATCCTATCTGTGTAAAAAGCTGTATTGCCGGTGCAATTTCAAAAACAGATGGCGTTGTGCGTGTGGATAAAAACAAGTGCGTCGGTTGCCTTACCTGTGTATTGGTATGTCCTTACGGCTCCCTCGCTCCCGATGAAAGCGGTATAATGCAAAAATGTGAGCTTTGCCTGCAGAACACCTGCGGAGAGCCTGCTTGCGTAAAAGGATGTCCCAACAGAGCAATTGTTTATGAAGAGCGAGGTGAGGATGAATGAAGCAGTATGTTATTATAGGTAACGGTGTGGCTGCAGCCGGTTGCATTGAAGGTATCCGCAGTGTGGATAAAGACAGCAAAATCACGGTGATTTCCGAAGAGAATCATCCCGTTTACTGCCGTCCTCTTATCTCATATTATTTGGAGAACAAAACCGATCCCGAACGTATGAACTATCGTAGTGCCGATTTTTATGAGAAAATGGGCTGTGATTTGTTTTACGGCAAGAAGGTCATCCATATTGATGCCGATTCCCAAAAGGTTGTGTTGGATGATGGTACCAAGCTGCCTTATACAGAAGTTTGTGTTGCAACAGGCTCGGCTCCTTTCGTTCCACCCTTTGAGGGACTTAATACGGTAGAGAAAAAGTCAAACTTTATGACACTTGACGATACCTTTGCTCTTGAAAAAGCAATCGACAAAGATAGTAACGTATTGATCGTTGGTGCCGGTCTTATCGGGCTCAAATGTGCCGAAGGGCTTCACGGTCGTGTAGCAGGCATAACCGTATGTGACCTTGCCGACCGTGTACTTTCCAGCATTCTTGATACCGATTGTGCCGCAATTGTGCAGAAACATTTGGAGGCAAATGGTATTCAGTTTATGCTCGGCGATACCGCCGTTCGCTTTGAAAAGAATTCGGCTCAAATGAAAAGCGGAAAAACCGTAGAATTTGACACGCTTGTTCTTGCTGTCGGTGTCCGTCCAAACACAGCTTTAGTTAAAGATATCGGTGGCGAAATAAACCGAGGCATTATCGTAAACGAACATATGGAAACATCCCTTGAAAATATCTATGCCGCAGGCGACTGTACCGAAGGTAAAGACATTTCTTTGGGACAAAAAAGAGTCCTTGCACTTCTGCCAAATGCCTATATGCAGGGTCATACTGCCGGCGTGAATATGGCAGGCGGCGAAGAAGTCTTTGACAAAGCCATTCCGATGAACTCTATCGGCTTCTTCGGTCTGCACGTTATGACTGCCGGAACTTACGAGGGCGAACTATACGAGGAAAAGACCGACAGTTCACTTAAGAGGCTATTTACCAAGGACGGACTGCTCAAAGGTTTCATCCTGATTGGCAAAACAGAGAGAACCGGAATCTATACCTCTCTAATTCGTGAAAAGACACCTCTTGACACAATTGACTTTAAAACAATGAAAAAAGTTGCAACTTCCGTTGCATTTTCTCCTGAAAATCGTAGAAAAAAATTTGGAGGTGTGGTATAATATTATGTCATTGAATGTTAAGGGTCTTAATTACAAAGCTCTGAACGAGGCTTTGCGGAAAAACATAAGCGATATTATCCTTGAAGAATGCTGTGGTCAACGCTTTATTGCTGCCGGTATGTCGGATAAAAACATCACCATTAACGGAGTGCCCGGAAATGCCCTCGGTGCTTATCTTAACGGTGCATATATCACCGTGAGAGGCAATGCACAGGACGCTGTGGGTGATACTATGAATGACGGTACTATTGTTATTCACGGTAATATCGGCGATGCCGCAGGCTACGCTATGCGTGGCGGCAGAATATTCGTAAAAGGCAATGCAGGCTACAGAGCAGGTATCCATATGAAAGCCTATGAGACAAAGGTTCCCGTAATGGTAATAGGCGGCTGTGCAGGCAGCTTTTTGGGCGAATATCAGGCAGGAGGAAAGATAATAGTCTTAGGTCTAGGTAACAAAACCAAAAGTATAGTAGGCAACTTCCCCTGCACGGGAATGCACGGCGGTAAAATGTATTTACGCTCCGACTGTTTAGGGTTAAAATTTCCGAATCAAGTAAACGTAAGTCCTGCCGATGACGGTGATTTAGAGGAAATCAAGGAATATTTAACCGAATACTGTTCCCTTTTCGGTTATGATATAAACGAGGTGCTGAACCACCCCTTTACGGTGGTCACACCCGATACCAAAAACCCCTACAAGCAAATGTATGTAGCAAATTAAAGGAAGAAGGCTCTGAAATGAAGTATTCGTCGCAAGAGGTAATGCAGTATGTAAATGAGGAGGATGTAAAGTTCATCCGTCTCGCTTTTTGTGATATTTATGGCAAGCAAAAGAATATATCTATTATGCCGGGGGAACTCGGGCGTGCCTTTGAATACGGAATAGCGTTAGACGCTTCGGCAATAGGCGGCTTTGGGGATGAAACCCATTCCGATCTGTTGCTGTATCCCGACCCGTCTACCCTGTCGGTGCTTCCATGGCGCCCTGAGCATGGTAGAGTAGTGCGCATGTTCTGCGATATTACCTATCCTGACGGTACTGCCTTCGAGTGCGATACAAGAAGCCTTCTTAAAAAAGCCATCAGCGATGCTAAGCAGGCAGGTATAGATTTTGCTTTCGGTGCCGAAATGGAATTTTACCTTTTCAAGCTGGACGAAAACGGCGAACAAACCAAAATTCCTTATGACGATGCAGGGTATATGGACATTGCTCCCGAGGACAGAGGCGAAAATGTCCGCAGAGAAATTTGCCTTACCTTAGAGCAGATGGACATAAGACCCGAGAGCTCACATCATGAGGAAGGACCGGGACAAAATGAAATAGACTTCCGCTATTCGGGTGCCCTTTCTGCCGCAGACAATGCCATGACCTTTCAGACCGTTGTTAAAACCGTAGCTCGCAGAAACGGCTTGTGTGCTGACTTTTCACCGAAGCCCTTACCCGATAAGCCGGGTAACGGTTTTCATGTTAATATATCGGCAAAGACGGAAAACGGCGAGGATGTTCTGCAGCACCTGATTGCAGGAATGTTAGCCAAGGTGCCCGACATAACCGCCTTTTTGAACCCGAGCGACTCCTCATACGAGCGTTTCGGTAACAATAAGGCGCCTAAATATATTTCATGGTCAAGCGAAAACCGCTCCCAATTGGTGCGTGTTCCGGCGGCGGTGGGCAAGTACAGACGTGCAGAGCTACGATCACCCGACCCGTCGGCTAATCCGTACCTTGCCTTTGCACTTCTCATATACGCAGGGCTTTACGGTATAACCAATAGGTTACTTCCTCCGCCTGCGGCGGATATTAACCTGTTCAAGGCAGATGAGGATATACTCAAAAACTTTGATACCCTGCCTTGCTCCCGTCAAGAAGCAGTAGACTTGATGAAAAACAGCGAGTTTGTAAAACGGCATGTACCCAAAGCAATTATCCAAATTTACGGCAAATAATTTTGCGGTTTATAAATCCAAGGGGTTGAGTAAATGAATTTAGAGGAAAAGGTATACAGCGTTTTAGTTGTTTCTGCCGCAGATAACTTTAATTCGTCATTGCAGGCTTTATTGCCCGACTCCAAATTCGCACCCGTAAAATTCGTAGCCAATGTTTCCTCCGCAAAGCGAACACTCCTTGAAAAGTCCTTTGATTTTGTGATTATAAACTCTCCCCTGCCTGATGATACGGGCACAAGATTTGCAATTGATATTTGCAGCGAAAAAAGCGGTATTGCCCTTTTGATGGTGCGCTCCGAGCTATACACCGCTACCTACAATAAGGTTGTTCCTCACGGTGTTTACCTACTGCCTAAGCCCACGGCAAAGCCTATAGTATCCCAAGCAGTTGACTGGCTTATAGCCACCCGAGAAAGGCTTAGACGTCTCGAAAAGAAAACGGTTACCATAGAGGAAAAAATGCAGGAAATACGCATCGTAAACCGTGCAAAATGGATGCTTATAGAGAATATGCAAATAGCGGAGGCTGATGCTCACCGTTACATAGAAAAACAGGCTATGGACCGCTGTGTTTCCAAGCGTGACGTAGCCGAGGAAATAATAAAAACTTATACCTAAAATCTATTGACAAATCGGCTGTCTCGTTTCAAGCGAGACAGCCGATTTCTATATCTTTTGTTTTGATTTTTCTATTTTTGGCAAACGGAAATAAAGCTTTGTAGTATCCAAAATTATCTGTGCCAGCCATTTGTTGGTACAGCCCTCACCTATGCGCCATTGCCAATTGTTTTCATTTGTAGCAGGGGTGTTTATACGGGCGGAATTATCGAGCCCTAAAAAGTCCTGCATTTGCAAAATTACCGTGTCGGCGGCAGTTGCCATAGCAGACTTTATAAGCGCCCAGTTAAAGCTTTCATTCTCCCCTATTCTAAGGTAATCCTTTATGAATTTAAGCTCCTTAGCGCTTGCTGATTTCATATAACCTATTGCGGTATCGTTATCATGTGTACCTGTGTACACTACACAGTTTTTGCCGATATTGTGGGGCAGATAACAGCTTTCACTCTCAGTATCAAAAGCAAACTGCAATACCTTCATTCCCGGAAAACCGACATAATTAAGCAGTTTTCTTACATCATCATCGATAGTGCCTAAATCCTCAGCTATTATATTAAGACTGCCCAATTTTTCCTTTAAAGTGTCAAAAAGCTCCTTGCCGCAGCACTTTTTCCATACTCCCCTTACGGCATTTTCATCTCCGTATGGTATGCTGTAGTAGGCGGAAAATGCCCTGAAATGGTCGATACGTACCACATCATATAGCTTTGCGCAATGTTCAATTCGCTTTATCCACCAAGAAAAGCCGTCCTTTTTCATATAGTCCCAGTCGTAAAGGGGGTTGCCCCATAGCTGACCGTCACTGGAAAAAGCGTCAGGCGGGCAGCCCGCAACGGCTTTTGGGGTGTAGTCGCTATCAAGCTGAAACTGTTCAGGTGCGCCCCATACATCAGCACTGTCATATGCTACATAAATCGGAATATCGCCTATTATATAAACACCGTTTTCGTTGGCATAGTCTTTTAAAGCCTGCCATTGAGTAAAAAACAGGTACTGCACAAATTTGTGGAAGCTTATATCCTCTGAGAGCTCGGCCTCAGCCTTTTCTATGTATTCCTTGTCACGCTTTAAATAACCCTTTTCCCAAGTATCAAAGGAGGCTCCTCCGTGATAAGCCTTAATAGCCGAATACAGTGCATAACATTCAATCCAATATTCGTTATCGTCTAAAAAACTGTTATAATCTTTAGGTTGTTTAATTTTAAAGCTTTCATAGGCTATTCTTAAAATTTTATATTTACTATTAAACATCGCCTCATAATCAACCTTAGAATAGTCCTCACCCCACTCTAAAGCTTCTATATCGGCTTTTTTTATGTACCCGTCATCAATAAGTAAATCCAAATCAATAAAATAGGGATTTCCCGCAAAGGCGGAAACCGACTGATAGGGTGAATCACCAAAGCCGGTAACACCCGTAGGCAGTATCTGCCAATAGGTCTGACCCGATTTTTTTAAGAAATCTATAAACTGATAAGCCGCCTTACCAAAAGTACCTATTCCGTACTTTGAAGGCAAGGAAAATATAGGCATTAAAATTCCGCTTGTACGCATATCAAACTCCAAAACTACTATATATTCTCAATGCACCGTTAAGTGCAAATCATGCAGGCTTGCCTGCAATTCATGATGCTATCAATTCATGCCATAGGCAACTCATTTTTTAATATTGCTACCGTTTCAACATGGCTGGTTCTCGGGAATAAATCGACAGGTGTATATTCAATTAAGCTATAACCGTTTTCACCGAATATTTTTATATCTCTTGCAAGGGTTGCGGGGTCACAGGAGACATAAACCACACCTTCGGGAGAAAAATCATTTGTAATAGTTGCAATAAGCTCAGGCGTACAGCCCTTTCTCGGTGGGTCGACTATTACTGTATCGGGGTGAATTTTGCGTTTTTTCAAATCATTTGCGGCGGTAGTAGCATCTCCGCAGATAAATTCAGCATTTTTAATTCCGTTATTTCGGGCATTAAATTCAGCGTCAGCAATAGCCTCGGGGATAATTTCAACACCGATAATGCTTTTAGCACTACCTGCCATAGATAGACCGATAGTTCCCGCACCGCAATATAGGTCAAGTATATTTCTGCTCTCGGGTTTTGCATATTCAGCCGCCTTTTCATAAAGCTTTTCCGCCATAGTGCGGTTAACCTGATAAAAAGACAAGGGAGAAAGCCGAACCTTAATTCCGCACAAAACATCGGTAATATAAGGCTCTCCGTACAAAACCTCGCATTTATCCCCTAAAATAACATTAGTGTCCTTTTTATTTATATTTATCTGAACACTTTTTAAATTTTCACCGCAAAGGCTTTTAAGGCTCTCAATAAGCCTATCGGCAAAGGGCAACTTATCGCCGTTAATAACGGCGGTGAACATGATTTCGTTTGTAACCTCGGCAAGCCTTAAATATATATGGCGCAGAAGCCCTCTATGCTTTTCCTCTTCATAGATGCTTATATTATTTTCTTTTATCCAATCCTCGGTCACAGCTACTATTTTACTGAAAATTCGTGGTTGCAAGCTACAGTCCGCACAAGGAATAATTCTGTGTGAATGAAAAGCGTAAAAACCGACTTTACCCTCGCCTGATACAGGATATTGCGCCTTATTTCGGTAACCATAAATACTTATCGACGGTATAATGGGTTGAGGTTTCATATCCACACCGCCTATGCGCTTTATGACCTCATAAACCTTATTTTCCTTTAATTTACATTCAGCCTCATAGCTTATATGACGGTAAACGCATCCGCCGCATTTATTAAAAGCTTCACAATCATTTTCTATTCTGTCAATAGAGGGTGAAATAATTTCAATAAGCTTACCGAAAGCGTAGGTCTTTTTAACCTTTAAAGCCTTTACCTTTACGGTATCGCCTACAGCGGTAAGGGGTACAAAAACCGCCATACCCTCGTACTTTCCCACACCGCTGCCTTCATTGGTGACGTCGGTTATATCTATTATAAATTCGTCATTCTTTTTCAAGATTTACCGACCTCCAAATCATACCGAACAGCTCGTCAGCACGCTCACTCTGACCCGACAAATAGAGAAAACCGAAAAGGCACTCAAGACCTGTTGCAGTGTGGTATTCACCGCCGGTGGCACTTTTCGGTGTAGTGGAGGTATGAAAATTCCTGCCCCTCTTAAAAACCGACATTTCCTTATCATTAAGAGAGGCTTCGATAACACTGAAAGCCTTTGACTGAGCCGATGCTCTGACATATTCGACCGACAGCCTATGTAACTCGCCTGAGGGTCTGTTCACCTCGGCGAGCTTTGTTCTTACATACAGTCC
>JAFUOL010000032.1 GCA_017481865.1 Clostridia bacterium
CGAGGCAGGAACGCAGCTCGTAAACGGAGGACAGCCCGTTTACGGTGACTCATCACCCTACGGTGTCCTTAACATTTTCTCAATGCTTGCTTGGGGTCTGGGCTACTTTGGTATGCCGCAGGTACTTCTGCGCTTTATGGCTATCCGCAAAGAGGATGAGCTTAAGCGCTCAAGACGTATTGCTATGGTATGGGTTGTTATTTCCCTTGCGGTTGCCGTATTTATCGGTATTGTGGGCAGACAGCTTTTCCCCACCGAGCATCTTACAAAAACCGACTCCGAAAATATCTTTATAACTCTTGCTACAACTTCTTTGCCTCCCATTTTGGCAGGCTTTGTAATGGCAGGTATACTTGCGGCTACAATCAGCTCGTCTGACTCTTATCTGCTCATTGCCGCATCGGCATTTGCTAAGAATATTTATCAGGGTATTGTTAAGAAAAATGCTACGGACAAGCAGGTTATGACCGTATCACGTATCACCCTGCTTGCTATTGCCCTTATCGCTATAGTTATCGCACTTGATGAAAAGAGCGTAATATTCCAGATAGTTTCCTTCGCATGGGCAGGCTTTGGCGCTACATTCGGACCGCTTATGATATTCTCCCTTTTCTGGAAAAGAACCACCCGTGCAGGTGCTATAGCCGGTATGGTAGGCGGTGCAGGAATGGTATTCTTATGGAATCTGGTTATAAGCAAGCTTGGCGGTGCTTTCGCTATCTATGAGCTTTTACCTGCATTTATATTCTCAAGCATTTGTATCGTTGTGGTATCGCTCTTAACACCCACTCCTTCAAAGGAGATTCTTGAGGATTTCGAAGCCGCAAAGGTTAAAGTGGATGAATAAAATATAAATTACTGTTCGAGTAAAACGGCAGATAACACAACCGACCGAAAAGATTTTTTCTTTTCGGTCGGTTGTGTTTTATATCTAATATATTTTCATCAAGGATTCGGAAATGAATTGAATCTCTGACAGGATTTAATTAAATGCTATGGATTACATTTGCCGCAAGCCTTGTAGCCCTCATTTAGTAAAGTCTCACGGTCGGCATAGTATTTGTTTTCGTCCTTCATGGAGCTTACCGAGCTGCAGCTTGACTTGTGAAAAACCTTACTGTTTTTGTTACCGCAGTAATCCTTTGATGTGTTATCTGTATTTGTATTTATTGAACCGACAGAAACTCCGCTGCCCGAAATAGTATTTGGCATACTGCTTTGGGTATCAGAAGTTTTACTCTCAACTCGGTAGCCGTTTACGGTATCGTCCGCAGGTAAATTGATTACAACCTCCGATGCGGTTTCCGCCTTATCATCATTTTGATTACTGCAAGCTGTGAGGGTAAAGCACAAAATTGAGCATAGAACTAAACTTAAAAATCTTTTCATATTAAACCTCTAAAATATTAGGTTGGTATTATTGTAACATAAAACTATTTGAAATTCAAGTAAAGAGAAGGTATAAAAAAATTCAAGGAGCCTAAAACAGGCTCCTTGAATTTTAGCAATATAAAGCTTAGAAAATACTGTATCTTACAACGAGTGCGGCAAATACAATGGATACCATAGAAAGTAATTTAATAAGAATGTTAATTGCGGGACCCGATGTATCCTTAAAGGGGTCACCTACGGTGTCGCCAACAACAGCAGCCTTGTGCTGGTCGCTGCCCTTACCGTCATGTGCGCCGCTTTCGATGTACTTTTTGGCATTATCCCATGCTCCGCCGGAGTTAGACATGAATATCGCCATTAAAAAGCCTGTAGCGGTTGCGCCTGCAAGCATGCCCACAACGCCGTGATAGCCTAAAATAAGACCTGTAGCAACGGGGGCGATTATTGCAACAACTGTAGGAAGTACCATTTCTCTAAGACTTGCCTTGGTGCAAAGGTCAACGCAGGAGGCATAATCCGCCTCGGCTTTACCCTCCATAAGACCTGTGATTTCCTTGAACTGACGGCGAACCTCGATAACAATGGACTGTGCGGCTTTGCCAACGGATTCCATTGTAAGTGCGGCGAATATAAAGGGGAGACATGCTCCTATAAACAAGCCTACGAGAACGGTGGGGTTAGTAAGATTAAAGGTAAGGTCTACGGCTTTGCCGGCAGAGGCGGCAACCTCATCAACTTTGTTTACATAGGAAGCCATAAGTGCTAAAGCGGTAAGTGCGGCAGAGCCTATTGCAAAGCCCTTTCCTGTAGCGGCGGTGGTGTTACCTAAGGAGTCGAGAGCGTCGGTACGCTGTCTTACTTCAGGCTCAAGACCTGCCATTTCTGCAATACCGCCTGCGTTATCAGCTACCGGACCGTAAGCGTCGGTAGCAAGAGTAATACCAAGAGTAGAAAGCATACCTACAGCTGAAAGTGAGATACCATAAAGACCCATATTCATATTGCTTCCGCCGCCCGATGCAAAGTAGGCAACGAGAATACATACAGCTACGATAAGTATGGGAAGTGCAGTTGAAAGCATTCCGAGACCAAGTCCACCGATTATAATTGTAGCCGAACCTGTTTCGGATTTTGATGCTAAATGACGGGTAGGCTTGTATGTATCTGAAGTGAAATATTCGGTGGATTGACCGATAAGTACACCCGAAAGCAGACCTGCTATAATTGCGAAGTAAAGACCTATGGAAGCCTTACCGCCAAGACAGAACCAAACAATAGGGAAAGCAAGGACAGCAATAATTATTGCGCTGAAGTTTGTACCTCTGCTTAAGGATTTAAGCAGGTTTTTCTGCGTAGCATTTTCCTTAGTACGTACAAGGAAAGTACCGAAAATAGAACATACGATACCTATTGCGGCTATAAGCATGGGAACCGCCATAGCGCTGAGTCCGTTTGCTTTGAAAGCGGCAACACCCAAGGCACTTGCAGAAATGATAGAGCCTACATAGGATTCATAAAGGTCGGCGCCCATACCTGCAACGTCACCTACGTTATCGCCTACGTTATCGGCAATAACTGCGGGGTTACGTGGGTCGTCCTCAGGGATTCCTGCTTCAACCTTACCGACAAGGTCGGCACCAACGTCAGCGGCTTTTGTAAAGATACCGCCGCCTACACGGGCAAAAAGCGCCATAGAGGATGCACCCATGCCAAAGGTAAGCATAGCACTTGAAATTTCATTGGGAGAAAGCTTTAATATGTTGTTAAGCAGGAAAAACCAGATGGAAATATCCAAAAGACCGAGACCTACAACAGTAAAGCCCATAACTGAACCTGCGGAAAATGCAACACGCAAACCTCGGTTTAAGCCTTCACGGCAGGCATTTGCGGTTCTTGCATTTGAAGCAGTGGCTATTTTCATACCGATAAATCCCGAAAGGGCGGAGAAAAAGCCTCCCGTCACAAAAGCAAAGGGTACGTAAATTGTAAGCAGTTTGCAAAGTGCCATAACAAGCAGTATTACAAACATAGCGGCAAAAAATACAGCTACTACAAAATACTGCCGTTTAAGATAGGCATTGGCACCGCTTTTTACCCAAGCCGATATTTTTTTCATGGTATCGGTACCTTCGGGGAATCGAAGCACACGTTTTGCGGTTATGACAGCGAATATCAAAGCCGCAGCCGAGCCTAAGAAGGTAAACAAAACAAGTAATTTGTCCATAATGTAGATGCTCCTTTAAAATAGTTTATGTTTATATGATAATACATTGACAAAAATTTGTCAATGTTTCTTTATAAAAAACTGCCTTTTGAACATAATTATCAAAAGTTGTCTTAAAAAACTGTGCATTTTTCTTATAGTATTTTTAAAATTATTTATCTTTTCTTAACAAATAATCTTAAAATAGGTTATATAATGTAAATAACAAAGCAAAAGAAGGTCAAATTTATGAATTTCAGGTACAAGCTTATACAGTTTATGAGCGGACGTTACGGCTCTGATAATCTTAATTTCGCACTTTTGATTTTAGCCGCCGCCGTTTCTGTTGTTAATATTTTTATCCGCTCTCTTATTTTGCAGTTTGTAGTTTATGCTCTTATAATTTATGCCTTTTACCGCATGCTTTCACGCAATATTGAGGCAAGGCGCAGGGAAAACAGGTGGTTTAACGATAAGGTAAATTTTGTAAAAAAACGTAGCGAGCTTTACAATCAGAGAAAAAACGATAAATTTCATGTCTATAAAAAATGTCCCGCATGCAAGGCAATTTTGAGACTTCCTCACAGAATAGGCACCCATACCACCGTTTGCCCACGTTGCGGCCAGGAATTTAAGGTAAAAGTAAAGAAATAATATATTATATAATGTGTCATTCCTCAAAAAGGAATGACATTTTGTAGATAAATCAATGATAGGTAACACTTTTCTCAAAAAAATAAGATGAAAGTGTATTTTGAAAGAATTTGTTGTGTTGTGAGGAGCCGCAGGCGACGAACAACACAACAAATTCGGCGCTCGTTACATTACCGCCAGATA
>JAFUOL010000033.1 GCA_017481865.1 Clostridia bacterium
TTACCGTAATAATAAGCTTGATTTAGATGAAAAATATATAAAAACGGAGCTTAAAAAGCTACAGCTCTATGATTTTTATATCAACATTTTAGATACTCTTTCCGCTTGGTTTGACGGTGGTGAGAATACTGATATAACGGATTTTATAACCGATGTTATATTTAACAGCGGTGTGTACGGAACAAAACAAGCACGCAATTCTTCTGAAACATTAAAGCTTTCAAAATCTAATGATTCATTGCAAAATGTAAAGTTCAGGAAATTATTTAAAACCTTCTTTTTACCTTATCAGTATATGTGTATTGTTTATCCGTTTTTGAACAAACACCCATATTTGTTACCGGTAATGTGGATCGTCAGGGGTGTTAAAGCAGTTTTATTTAAACGAGAAACTATTGCTAAGAATATAGAAAATTTGAATATTTATGATTTGGAAAAAGCTGAGGATTACAGAAAAAGTCTTAATTTCGTAGGTTTGGATTTTAATTTTAAGGAGTAATTTATGCGAATTTTAGTTACAGGAGCTAAAGGCTTTGTAGGAAAAAATCTTTGTGCCACCTTGAAAAACATAGCTGACGGTAAGGACAAAAGCTATAATATTGACAGCGACATAACTGTATTTCAGTATGATTTGGGTACTGATAAGGCTTTGCTTGATACCTACTGCAAGGAATGTGATTTTGTTTTTCATTTAGCAGGTGTAAACCGACCCGAAACCGAGGAGGAATTTATGGAGGGTAATTTCGGTTTTTCTTCCACCTTACTCGATACCCTTAAAAAATATAATAATACCTGCCCGATTATGATATCATCTTCTATTCAGGCGGAATTAGATAACCCTTACGGTCGCTCCAAAAAAGCTGGGGAGGATTTGATGTTCGCCTATGGCGAGGAAACCGGCGCTAAGGTTATGGTTTACCGACTTCCAAATCTTTTCGGAAAGTGGAGCAGACCTAATTACAACAGCGTAATAGCCACCTTCTGCCACAATATCGCACGTGATATGCCCATCACGGTGAACAACCGAGATGTGAATATGACCCTTGTCTATATTGATGATTTGGTAAATGAGCTTATTTCTGCTTTAAAGGGAGAGGAAAATAGGGAAGGAGCTTTCTGTAAGGTTCCCGTGGAGCATAAAATCACTTTGGGTGAGATAGCCGACCTTATTTACAGCTTTAAGGAGAGCCGTGAAACAAAAGCGGTTCCCGATATGTCGGACGGCTTTACCAAAAAGCTTTACGCTACCTATTTATCGTTCCTGCCGGAGGACGGCTTCAGCTATCCCTTAAAAATGAATATAGATAATAGGGGTTCTTTTACCGAAATTTTGCGTACTGCCGACAGAGGTCAGTTCAGCGTTAATATTTCAAAGCCACATATCACCAAGGGTAACCATTGGCATCATACTAAAAATGAGAAATTTTTAGTGGTAAGCGGTAACGGAGTTATCCGTTTTAGAAAGCCCGATGAGGAAAAGGTAATAGAATATTTTGTGTCGGGTGAAAAATTAGAGGTTGTGGATATCCCTACAGGCTATACCCACAATATCGAAAATCTGGGTGATACCGATATGGTAACCTTTATGTGGTGTAATGAGTGCTTCGACCCGAATAAACCTGACACATTCTTTGAGGAAGTGTAAAAATGGAAATCAGAACAAACTACAGCGATATTAAATTTAAGGATAACGGAAAGCTGAAGCTTTTAATAATTGTGGGCACAAGACCTGAAATTATCCGTCTTGCTGCTGTAATAAATAAGTGTAGAATGTATTTTGATACAATTCTTGCCCACACAGGTCAGAATTATGACTATAATCTTAACGGCGTTTTCTTTAAGGATTTAAAGCTTAAAGACCCCGAGGTTTATATGGATGCGGTAGGGGATGATTTGGGAGCTACTGTAGGCAATATTATTAACTGCTCATATAAGCTGATGAATGAAATTAAGCCTGATGCATTGCTCATTTTAGGTGATACAAATTCCTGCCTTTCCGCAATTGCCGCAAAGAGACTTCATGTTCCGATTTTCCATATGGAGGCAGGCAACCGCTGTAAGGACGAGTGCTTACCCGAGGAAACCAACCGCCGTATTGTGGATATTATCAGTGATGTGAATTTAGCTTATTCCGAGCATGCGAGAAAATACCTCCATGAATGTGGACTTCCTAAAGAGCGTGTGTATGTTACAGGCTCACCTATGGCGGAGGTTTTACATAATAATTTAGAGGAAATCATGTCCTCCAACATTCACGAAAGACTGGGTCTTGAAAAGGGACATTACATCCTTCTTTCTGCTCACAGGGAGGAAAATATCGATACTGAAAAGAACTTCTTATCCCTTTTCACAGCAATAAATAAAATGGCTGAAAAGTATGATATGCCTATACTTTATTCCTGCCATCCACGCTCTAAAAAACGGCTTGAGGCGAGCGGTTTTGAGCTTGACAGCAGGGTTATCCGTCAAGAACCGTTAGGCTTCCATGATTACAACTGCCTGCAAATGAACGCATTTGCCGTTGTGTCGGACAGCGGAACTCTACCCGAGGAAAGTAGCTTTTTTACAAGCATAGGCAATCCTTTCCCGGCTGTTTGTATAAGAACCTCTACTGAGCGACCCGAGGCACTTGACAAGGCTTGCTTTGTTCTTGCAGGCATTGACGAAAAATCCCTTTTACAGGCTGTGGATACCGCTGTTACAGCAAACGAAAACGGCGATTACGGAATCCCCGTACCCGACTATGTAGAAGAAAACGTTTCTACAAAGGTTGTAAAGCTGATACAATCCTACACAGGTGTTGTAGATAAAATGGTTTGGAGAAAATACTGATAATACAAAAAACAGTCAATCGAAATGATTGACTGTTTTTTCGCTCTGAAAGCCGCATAAACTCACTGTTCATGAGGCTTTCCAACTGTTGCGGAAACATCCACATCCCATTGAATGGTTTTCATTCCAAGAGAGTCCATGGTCTCGATAAGTGCGTTGTCGTAGTCACCGTAGGGCGGGCGGAGCAGTGTCGGGCATACACCGGTTATAGCCTCAATTTTTTTATTACAGCTTTCGATTTCGTCCTTCATTTGCTCACGGGACAGCTGGGGCATATGCGGGTGTGTATTGGAGTGGTTTTGGATTTGGTGACCTGCGTCTGATAAGGCCTTCACCGATTCGGGGTATTTGTCCACCCAAGCGCCTACCACAAAAAAAGTTGCCGGCACATCATATTCGGCTAAAATGTCGATAAGGGTTTGGGTATCGTCATTACCCCAAGCCGCATCGAATGAAATTGCTATCTGCTTTTTATCGGTTTCTACACAGTAAATGGGTAGCTTTCTATCCCCCTGCGCAAAGGTCACCGCCGAGCCTATACCTGCCACCGCAATCGCCGCAACCAGAGCGATACATAGCATTATTTGTTTTTTGGTTATAATAAAGAATTTCATATAAAAAGCCTACCTTTCATCCCCTGTTTGATGATATGAAGGTAGGCTTGTATATTATGTCAGTCGGGATAGCAAGTCGCAAAAATCATCATTTTTTATATATTGTTTCATAGTAAAAACTTCTTTATTTATTAAATTCTCAGAGTTTTTTCGGCAAAATTATTATATCATTAAATAGAAAAAGTGGAGGTTGTGATAGGAACTTTGAGCAAACACCATATTTTAGGCGAAATAAAGAAAGCAGACTTGAAATTACTGAAATATACCGTTTTGAAAACGGATTTAAATAATTCTTGATTACAAGCTTAATTTTTGCTAAAATATTCGTAAAGATTAACGTTTCAAAGGTTGTGTATTCGTGGTTAAAGCAGATATATTAGAACAACTGAAACAAATTACTCCTGAAGAGCAGGATATTATTGACGGTGGAAGAGAAATTAACCGAGATATTTATATGCTTGGTCGGGACAATACTGTAAACAGCAAAAAATTGTTGGACGAAGGTAAGCTGATTACTATGCGAAAGCATACCCGTTTTATAGCTTTTCCCGAGCATACACATGACTATGTAGAGCTAATCTATATGTGTCAAGGAAGCACTACGCACATAGTTGAGGGAAAAGAAATAAAACTTTGCGAGGGTGAATTGCTTTTCTTGGGGCAGGGTATCCATCATAGTATAAAAAAAGCGGAACAAAATGATATTGCTGTGAACTTCATTATTCTTCCGCATTTTTTTAGTGACACACTTTATGCAATGGGCGAAAACGAAAGCCCTATTAAAAGATTTTTTGTAAATTGCCTTTGCGGAAATGACAGTAACAGTTATTTACACTTTAATGTATCAGACGTAACCGAAGTACAAAATCTTATGGAAAACCTTATACTGATAGTTATGAGTGATACTCCTAATAAGCGTAAGCAACTTCAAATGAGTATGGCGCTTATCTTTATGCAACTTATTGCTCACACAGATAAGCTTATAGCCGAGCTTAACGAGGATACCGCCCTGTTTAAAATTCTTGATTATATTGAAACGAATTATATTAATGGTAATCTATCCGAAGCATCGCAAATATTCCATTATGAAATAAGTTGGTTATCCCGAGAAATTCTTAAAAAAACAGGCAAAACCTTTACGCAGCTTATGCAGGAAAAAAGACTTTCGCAAGCGGCGTTTTTACTTAAGAATACTAATAAAAACTTTACAGACATCTCTGTTGCGGTGGGATATGAAAACACGAGTTATTTTCATAAGATGTTTACTTTAAACTTTAATATGTCGCCTAAAGAGTTTAGAACAAGAGAAAAAGCGGTTGCAAGAAAAGACATATTTTAAACAATATAAAGACCTATTTTTACATACTGTTTATTGTTAAAATAATTACAGTATGTTAAAAGGAGGTCTTTTTTTGTACCTATTGGCAATAGATATCGGTGCTTCAAGCGGACGTCATATTTTAGGCGAACTAAAAAACGGCAGGCTTGAAACCACCGAAATATACCGTTTTGAAAACGGATTTAAA
>JAFUOL010000034.1 GCA_017481865.1 Clostridia bacterium
CTTTATGACGAGTATGAATTAACCCGTAGCGAGGCTGAAAAAATCGGTATTGAAATTGAAAAGCCCACCGAGGCTAAAAAGACCCTTGCCGAGATTAAGGGTAAGATTCGTTCACTCGGTAACGTTAACGTTTCTGCTATCGAGGAATACAAGGAAGTAAGCGAAAGATATGAATTCCTGTCGGCTCAGATAAACGATGTTGAAAATACTCGCAGTGAGCTATATAAGCTTATAAATCAGCTTACTACACAGATGCGCGATATTTTCACCGAGGGCTTTACTAAGATAAGCGCGAATTTCTCCAAAACCTTTATGGAGCTTTTCGGCGGAGGAACGGCGAGTCTTACGCTTAGTGACCCCGATAATATACTCGAAAGCGGAATTGATATAAATGTTAAGCTTCCGGGTAAAAACGTACCCAGTCTTGACGGTCTTTCGGGCGGCGAAAAGGCACTTATTGCCCTTTCTATCTACTTCGCTATCATGCGTGTAAACGCTCCGCCTTTCTGTTTCCTTGACGAGGTTGACACCGCTCTTGACGATATAAACGTTGACCGCTTTGCCGATTATATGAAAAAGTCGGACTTTTCTACTCAGTTTATATGTGTTACCCACAGACGTGGTACTATGGAGGCGGCTGACATGCTTTACGGTGTTACCATGCAGGAAAAGGGTGTTACAAAGCTACTCGAGCTTAATGTTGCCGAGCTTGAAAAACAGCTTTTAAAGAATAACCAAACCGCATAATAAGGAGTTTTCTATGGGATTTTTCAGCAAAATAAAAGAGGGTCTTAAAAAGACCCGAAACTCTATTGCAGAGGGTGTAAACAGCATAATCAACAGCTTTACTAAAATCGACGAGGAGCTGTTTGAGGAGCTGGAGGAAACCCTCGTAATGTCGGATATAGGTGTTGCCACCTCTACCGAAATATGTGATACCTTGCGCAAAAAAATTAAAGAGCAGGGCGTAACCGACCCTATATTGATTAAAGGCATGATTAAGGAAATCATTGCCGAAATGTTAGGTGAGGATGAGGGATTAAAGCTTGATACCAAGCCGTCGGTTATCTTGGTTATCGGTGTTAACGGTGTAGGTAAAACTACATCTATAGGTAAAATCTCCGCTCAGCTTAAAGCTAAGGGTAAGAAGGTGGTTTTGGGTGCGGCTGATACCTTTAGAGCCGCCGCCATAGACCAATTGGGTATCTGGGCTGACAGAGCAGGGGTTACAATGGTTAAAAGTGTTGAGGGTACGGACCCGGCCTCTGTAGTGTTCGATACAATTGCCTCTGCCAAAGCACACGGAGCCGACGTTATAATCTGTGATACTGCCGGAAGACTTCACAACAAGAAAAATCTCATGGATGAGCTGGCTAAAATAAACCGAGTAATATCCCGTGAACTGCCCGATGCATCAATAGAGACTCTTTTGGTGCTTGATGCGGCTACGGGTCAAAATGCCGTTAATCAGGCAAGGGAGTTCAAAAATGTTACGAATATTACGGGTATTGTGCTCACTAAGCTTGACGGTACGGCTAAGGGCGGTATTGTAATAGCTATTAAAAATGAGCTCGGCATTCCTGTAAAATTTATAGGTGTGGGCGAGGGTATTGACGATTTGCAGCCCTTTAATGCACGTGAATTTGCAGACGGAATTTTTGACGGAGAATAAGTCTTATGAAAATTTTTATTGCTACAAAAAACATGAAAAAGCTTACTGAGCTTACCCGAATTTTAGAGCCCATGGGCTTTGAGGTAGTGTGTGAACGAGACCTTGAAAAGCCTCTTAATGAAGTGGAGGAAACGGGAACCACCTTTGAGGAAAATGCTATACTAAAGGCAACCGCAGGGCTTAGAGAGACAGGCTATATCAGCGTTGCCGATGATTCGGGACTTTGCGTTGACTATTTAGACGGAGCACCCGGTGTTTATTCGGCACGTTATTCGGGTGAACACGGCAATGACGAAATGAATAATAAAAAGCTTCTAAAGGAATTAGATGGCGTTCCCGAGGAAAAACGTACCGCCTATTATGTAGCCGCCATAGCCTGTGTTTTCCCTGACGGAAGACAGTTTACCGTCCGTGGTGAATGTCACGGTAAAATAGCCTTTGAGGAATCGGGAAACTGTGGCTTCGGCTACGACCCGTTGTTTATAAGTGAAAAAGGCTGTTTCGGACATTTGTCCGCCGAGGAAAAGGACAGTATAAGCCACCGTGGAAAGGCTTTGAGACTTTTTAAAGAGGAATTACTTAAATATATTAAGGAGCAGTAATATGTTAAATAGCAGACAGCGTGCCCAGCTCAGAGGCATGGCTAACGATATGGAGACCATTTTTCAGGTAGGAAAGCAGGGTGTTACCGAAAATACCGTAAAGCAGGTAGTAGACGCTCTGGAGGCAAGAGAGCTTATTAAGCTTCGCATCCTCGAAAGCTGTCCTACTACAGTACGTGAAACGGCTGACGATATTGCCGCAAAGTCGGGAGCGGATGTAGTGCAGGTGATAGGTACAAGATTTATACTTTATAAGGAAAGTAAAAATAATAAGACTATTAAGCTGGTGAAGTAATGCCGTATACTGCGATTTTCGGCGGAACCTTTAATCCATTGCATGTAGGGCATTATGAAATACTGAAAGCCTTGCAGGAGGACCCTGAGGTCAGTGAAATATTTTTAATGCCTGATAAAATTCCACCCCATAAGGTTTGCGATTTTTTGGCGGGGGACGAAGTCAGAATAGAAATGTGCCGTATAGCCGCACGTGATTTCAGCAAAGCAAGGCTTTGTCTTATCGAATTTGAACGTCAGGGTAAAAGCTACACCTTTGATACCGTAACAGAGCTAAAGCATAAATACCCCGATAAAGATTTTGCCTTTGTATGCGGTGGGGACATGCTTGTGTCCTTCGATAAGTGGTACCGCTATGAGGAGTTGGCAAAAATGCTGCCCTTTATCGTTTTCAGGCGAAGTGACACAGAAAATGAGCTTTTTGACAGCGCAGTAGAACGCTTCAGAAATATGGGTATGAAAATTAAGGTAATGGACGAAACTATAACAGCGGTAGCCTCAACGGGTATAAGAAAAGATTTTAATACCGCAAAAGCACTTTTGCCTGAAAAAATATTTGAATTTCTTAAAAATAGGGGAATATATAATGTCGGATAATTTATCATACGAAGCCTTAAAGGAAATTTTGCAAAAAAGACTTAACGAAAAAAGGTATTTTCACTCCCTTTGTGTGGCTGATGAGGCAAAAAGGCTTGCAGAAAAATATGGCGGCGATGCCGAAAAATGCTACCTTGCAGGTCTTTTGCACGATATAACAAAGAACGCACCTAATGAAGAACACTTGCAAATCTTTGAAACCTTTGGTATAATGCTAAACGAAATTGAAAAAAATGCTAAAAAGCTTTGGCATGCAATTTCAGGGTCAGCTTATATAAAATTTATCCTCGGTATTGAGGATGACGAGCTACTTGATGCCGTAAGATACCATACTACCGCAAAGGAAAATATGTCCCTGACGGCGAAAATTCTTTATCTTGCCGATTTTACCTCCCGTGACCGTGATTATGAGGATGTTGACGAGATAAGGCGACTTGTAGATATATCTCTTGACGATGCATTTATATATGCCCTTAAATATTCTATTGCCGATTTGGTCGGTCAATCTCGGGCGGTTCACCCCGATACCTTAGCGGCATATAACGAAACCGTATTAAATATGAAACTTTAAATATATCCGGAGGAAAAAATGGAAGCATTTGAAATTCTCACAAAAGCGGCTAATGCGCTTAACGAAAAAAAGGCAAAGGAAATAAATGCCGTAAAAATCGGTGACCTTACCGTTCTTGCGGAGTATTTTCTTATGTGTACGGCGACCTCGTCTACACATGTGCGTGCACTTTGCGATGAGGTTGAGGAAAAATTAGAGGAGGCAGGTGTTAAGCCCCACCATATAGAGGGCAGAACCACCGGCTGGATAGTCCTTGATTACGGTTCTGTTATAGTTCATATTTTCAGCCGTAACGACCGTGAATTTTATGGACTTGATAAAATGTGGAGCGACGGCGAGGCTGTTGATATGAGTGAAATTCTCACCGGTTCCGAGGAGGAAAATACAGATGAAAACTAATTATGATTACGCAAAAATTGAAAAAAAGTGGCAGGATATATGGGACGAAAAGAAAACCTTTGCCGCAAAGAATGACTATACCTTACCTAAATTTTACGGTCTTGTAGAGTTCCCGTACCCCTCGGGTCAGGGTCTGCACGTTGGTCACCCACGTTCATATACTGCTATTGATATAGTTTCCCGTAAGAAAAGACTTGAGGGCTTTAACGTCCTTTATCCTATGGGATGGGACGCCTTTGGACTTCCTACCGAAAACTTTGCAATAAAGAACCATATCCACCCCTCAATAGTTACAGAAAAGAATATCGCAAACTTTAAGCGTCAGCTTAAATCCTTAGGCTTTTCCTTTGATTGGGATAGGGAAGTTAACACCACCGACCCCTCCTATTATAAGTGGACTCAGTGGATATTCCTCCAGCTTTTCAAAAAGGGCTTGGCTTATAAAAAGGAAATGTCGGTTAACTGGTGTACCTCCTGTAAGTGCGTGCTTGCTAATGAGGAGGTTGTAAACGGCGTTTGCGAGCGTTGCGGAAGCGAAGTGGTTCATAAGGAAAAAAGCCAGTGGATGCTCAAAATTACCGACTATGCCGAAAAACTCCTTGAAGGCTTAAATGATGTTGATTTTATTGACCGTGTAAAGACTCAGCAGAGAAACTGGATTGGCCGTTCCTACGGTACTCAGGTAACCTTCAGTACCAATATCGGCGATACATTTGAGATATTTACCACCCGTGCCGATACACTTTTCGGCGCCACCTATATGGTAATGTCACCCGAGCACCCCTTACTTAATAAATGGGCTGATAAGATAACCAATATGGATGAGGTTAAGGCTTATCAGGAAATGGCGGCTAAAAAGTCCGACTTTGAAAGAACAGAGCTGGCTAAGGATAAAACCGGTGTAAAACTCAGCGGTGTTACTGCGATTAACCCTGTTAATAACAAGGAAATTCCGATTTTTATTTCCGACTATGTACTTATTTCCTACGGCACAGGCGCTATTATGGCTGTTCCTGCTCACGATACACGTGACTGGGATTTTGCCAAGAAATTCGACCTTCCGATAATCGAAGTTGTAGCAGGCGGTGAGGATGTACAAAAAGCCGCTTATACCGAGTGCGCTACAGGTACTCTTGTTAATTCCGATTTCCTCAACGGTATGTCTGTTGAGGAGGCTAAAAAGGCTATTCAAAACTGGCTTACCGAAAAGGGTCTCGGCTCTGTTAAGACAAACTATAAGCTGCGTGACTGGGTATTCTCTCGTCAGAGATATTGGGGTGAGCCGATACCCGTAGTTTACTGTGAGAAGTGCGGTTATGTACCGCTTGATGAAAGCGAACTTCCGTTGGTACTTCCCAATGTTGACTCCTATGAGCCTACCGATAACGGCGAATCGCCTTTGGCTAAAATGACCGATTGGGTAAATACCACCTGTCCTCATTGCGGAGCACCTGCTAAGAGAGAGACCGACACTATGCCTCAGTGGGCAGGCTCGTCGTGGTATTTCCTCCGTTATTGTGACCCCCACAACGATAAGGAATTGGCTTCTAAAGAGGCGCTTGAATATTGGTGCCCCGTTGATTGGTATAACGGCGGTATGGAGCATACTACACTTCATCTGCTTTACAGCCGTTTCTGGCATAAGTTCCTTTACGATATAGGCGTAGTTCCCAATCCCGAGCCGTACTCAAAGCGTACAAGCCACGGTATGATACTGGGTGAAAACGGCGAAAAGATGTCTAAGTCAAGAGGAAATGTCGTTAACCCCGATGAGATAATCGAAAACTACGGCGCTGATACCATGCGTGTATACGAAATGTTTATCGGCGACTTTGAGAAGGCTGCTCCTTGGAGCCAGTCCTCCATAAAGGGAAGTAAGCGTTTCCTTGATAAGGTTTGGGCGCTTTCGGATATTATGACCGATGAAAGCGGTTACCGCAAGGAAACAGAGGCTGAATTCCACCGCACTATTAAGAAGGTTACCGAGGATATCGAGGGACTTAAGATGAATACCGCCATTGCGGCGCTTATGTCACTTCTTAATACAGTTCAGTCAAGCGGCAAGATTACAAGAGACGAATACAAGACCTTTATAATACTTCTTAATCCCTTTGCACCTCATATTACTGAGGAGCTTTGGACGCTGAACGGCTTTGCGGGTATGCTAAATGAGACAAAGTGGCCCGAATTTGACGAGGCTAAATGCGTTGATGCTTCGGTTGAAATCGTTGTTCAGATTAACGGCAAAATTAAGGCAAGACTTAATGTCCCTGCTGACATTTCCGCCCCTGATGCAATCGCTCTCGCTAAGGAGCAGGGTACTGTTTCTGCCGAAATTTCAGGCAAAAATATTGTTAAAGAGCTGTATGTTCCTAAGAAACTTGTAAATATAGTAGTAAAATAATCAAAATTTTTAAAAAAATTGTTGCAAATTATAAACTACTGTGTTATTATAATAAAAGCTTTTGTATATAGCTATTGATTTTATGGAGGTGAAACTGGTGAGTGCGCTTGAAATTATTATTGGTATTTTAGTAATTATCGTTTCGCTTTTCATTATTGCTGTTGTTCTTTTACAGCAAGGTCGCCGTGCCGGTATTAACGGTGCCATCTCAGGAGGAGCTGATACATTTCTTTCCAAAAACAAGGCAAGAACAGTTGATGCTTCATTGGCACGTTGGACAAAGTATATCGCTATACTTTTCTTTGTCCTCGCAATTGTTGCAAACATTATCGCTTTAAGGGGATAATTAAAGCGCATTATCGGTACATCCGATTTTGTTCTACATATACTTTATGTAGCTTATCCTTATAATATTATAAGACCCCTGCTATCTTGCGGAGGGAGGGAATATAAATGAGTCAAGTAAGAATCAAAGAAAATGAATCACTCGATAACGCTCTGCGTCGTTTTAAGAGACAGACTGCTAAAGACGGTGTTATTCAAGAGGTTCGTAAGAGAGAGCATTATGAAAAGCCCTCTGTAAAACGTAAAAAGAAGTCGGAAGCTGCTCGTAAAAGAAAGTTCCGCTAATACTTTTGTCTTTTTAAAAGCGGTTAGTTATTAACCGCTTTTATTTTTTATTTGGAGAAAAATTATGCTTTTGAAGCCTGATATAAAATTAAAAAGGGTAACGGATATTACCCCCGAAATATTAGAAAAATATAATATAAATTCACTAATTCTTGATGTGGATAATACACTTTCCACACACCACGGTCAAATCTTGACCGACGGTCTTGAGGATTGGTTAAAGCTTATGAAAGAAAACGGCATAAGATTAACCGTGCTTTCAAATTCTAAGGAAAAGCGTGTAAAGCCTTTTGCCGAAAAGATAGGTCTTCCGTACATTTCTTTAGGTCTTAAGCCCTTGCCCTTCGGCTATATAAGGGCTCTTAAGATGTCGGACAGTAAACGTAAAAACACCGCCATTGTAGGCGACCAAATATTTACCGATGTTTTAGGCGGAAATATTGTTGGTGTAAAAACCTTGCTTTTGACGCCGATTAAGCTTGAAAACACCGCAGGTTTCAAATTTAAACGAAAAATTGAAGCCTTTGTCTATAAGCTTTATAAAATCACAGAAACGGAGGAAAACTGATGTCTGCTAAATTCGGTCCTGCAGGAAATTCCGAAAGCTTTACCAAAATGGGCTATAAATCGAGCCTACAAGTGCCTGAATATTTAGTTAAAATGGGACTCGACTGCTTTGAATATCAATGCGGCAGGGGAGTTAATATCGGTGAGGAAAAGGCGAGGCAGTTAGGCGAAATTGCTGCTGAAAAGAATATCAGTCTCTCACTTCACGCACCCTATTATATTTCCATGTCCTCTGTGGAGGAGGAAAAGCGCCTTAATTCGGTTAATTACATTTTAGCCTCTGCAAGGGCGGTAAACGCAATGGGCGGTGACAGAATAGTAGTCCACACGGGCTCATGCGGTAAAATTTCCCGTGAAAAAGCGCTTGAATTGGCAATTGATACAATGCACCTTGCAGTAGATGCACTTGACCGTGAGGGTCTCGGCAACATTCATATCTGCCCCGAAACTATGGGCAAGGTGAACCAATTAGGCACCCTCGATGAGGTTTTGGAGCTTTGCTTGGTTGACGACAGATTGATACCCTGTATAGATTTCGGTCACCTTAATGCCCGAGATTTAGGTGTGCTTAAATCCAAAGAGGATTTCGAAAAAATCTTTTTGGCTATAAAGGACAAGCTTGGCACCGACCGACTTAAAAGCTTCCATTCCCACTTTTCAAAAATCGAGTACACGACAGGCGGCGAAAAGCGTCACCTTACCTTTGCCGATACGGTCTACGGACCGAATTTTGAACCTGTTATGGAGCTTATTCACAAGTATGACTGCAGTCCTACGATTATATGCGAATCGGCAGGAACTCAGGCAGAGGATGCCCGTACCATGAAAGACTATTATTGGGGAGTGAAAATATGATTTGGCACAGTACAACACCTGACGAGGTGTTAGCAGAGCTTGGAGTTGACCATAAAACAGGTCTTGCAAACGGTGTGGCAGACGAAAGGCTTAAGGATTACGGCAAAAATGTGGTTACACAAACCGAGCGTCCTACCTTTATTCAGAGGTTTTTCTCTCAGCTTAAAAGTAAGGTTGTAATAATTCTTATAATAACCGCCATTGTTTCCTTCGTTGTTTCCCTTATGTATGACGAGGTCAACAGCTATTCACCCCTGCTTATTATCGCAATTGTAATTATAAACGCACTCATCAGCGCCTACAATATTTATCGGTGCGACAATACTCTTGACAGTATTAAGCAGTATACCAACCCCTCTGCTACTGTTCTTAGAGAGGGAATTTTAAAATCAGTCAATGCGGCGGAATTAGTACCGGGGGATATTATAATTCTTGAAACGGGTGACTATGTTCCTGCGGATGCACGTATTATTGAATCTAACGAATTCAGATGTAACGAAGCAATACTTACGGGTGCGGAAATCCCCGTTGAAAAGGAAGCGGATGTTGTTTTTGAGGATATTACCGCTATTACAGAGCGTTCCAATATGATATTCTCGGGCTGTTCGGTAGTTCACGGCACTGCAAAAGCAGTGGTAGTATCAACCGGAATGAATACCGAAATCGGCAAAACCTCCGTGATGCTTCATGAGACAGGGGAGGACAAGCTGCCCTTGCAGTCCCAGCTTGATAATTTAGGTAGGTTTGTAAATATCCTTATCTTTGCTGTTTGTGTTATAGTTTTTATTATAGGTATGATACAGAACTTCTCATCAGGTAATTTTGCGGGTATGACGGTGCAAATGCTGCTTAATGCCGTAGCGCTTGCAGTTGCCGCAATACCCGAGGGATTGCCTGCTATAACCACAATTGTAATAGCTATCGGTGTTCACAGAATTTTGCAGGATAAAATAGTTGTTAAGGACGTTTCTGCCGCCGAGCTTTTGGGTAAAACCGACGTTATTTGCTGTGATAAAACGGGTGTTTTCACAAGAAATAAAATGGTTTTAAGCAAGATTTTTGACGGCAAAAAGCTTATAGGTGTAGAAACCGAGCCTTTGGACGAAACTGCTTCGATGGTTTTAAAGCTTGCTACGGCTTGCTCTACTTTGGAAAATGACTCCACAGAGAACGCTATTGAAAAGGCATGCCTTGCATATAACTCCATGTCCAAGCAGGACATAAATAATATGTTCCCTCATATAACCGAGGTGCCTTTTGATTCCGAGAGAAAGACCATGACGGTCATTACTATGATAAATGAACGTCCCTTTGCTATAGTTAAGGGTGCACCCGAAACGGTTATACCTAACTGTATTAACTGCAAGGGCGAGGAAATTTTAAAGCTTAATGAGGACTTGGCAAGCGATGCTTACAGAATTATCTGTATTGCAATGCGCCCTCTTTCGGGTATTCCTGCCAACCCCACGGCAGATGACATGGAAAAAGACCTTGCTTTTGTTGGTCTTTTAGGTCTTAATGACCCGCCGAGGGACGGTGTTGTTGAGGAAATCGCCGCCTGTGATGCGGCAGGCATCAAAACTGTTATGATTACGGGTGATAATCTAAATACCGCAAAATCGGTAGCGCGCCGTATCGGTATTTTAAAGGACGGAACTGAGGCTGTAACAGGTGCCGAGCTTAACGAAATGACCGATGATGAGCTGACTCAAAATATCGAAAAATATTCGGTATTCGCAAGGGTATCGCCGAGTGATAAATTAAGAATAGTAAGGGCTTGGCAACAGCGGAAAAAGATAATCACCATAACGGGTGACAGCGTTCAGGATGCCGACGCATTAGCTCAGGCAGACGTAGGCTGTGCTATAGGTCGCTTCGGTGCCGATGTTGCAAAGGGCAATGCCGATATTATTATTGCTAATAACCGCTTCGGTTCGGTAGTGAATGCCGTCAGGGAAAGCCGAGGACTTTTCAGCAATATCAGGAAGTCGGTCTACTACCTTTTCAGCTGTAACTTTGCTGAAATTTTAGTTGTGCTTATAGGTATGCTGATTTTCGGTATGCCCCCTGTAGCCGCTGTTCAGCTTTTGTGGATAAATTTGCTTACAGACTGCGCCCCTGCAATTTCCCTTAGCATGGAAGGTGCGGAGCAAAGGGTAATGAGCAGTAAACCGCTGTCATCTCTCGGTAGGATTTTCGATTATAAATCCGCCGCAACGGTAGCCGTACAAAGCGTGTTTATGACCGTAATGACCCTTATAGCTTTTGCAATGGGTAACGATTTCGGAGATAATACCACCGCTATGACTATGGCTTTCGCAACACTGGGTATTACACAGATATTCCATTGCTTTAACAGTAAATTTGAAGGAACCTTAATTAACAGACAAATTTTTGCCAACAGATTTATGAATATCTCGGTAGGCGTTACACTGTTTATTATGCTTTTCCTTATTTTTACCCCTGCAGGCGCACTTTTCGGACTTAATGTACTGTCTTACAGTCAGTTTATAGTATGCCTTGCATTGGCTTTCGCAATAGTCCCCGCTACAGAGCTTTTAAAAATTGCATTTAACAGATAAAACATAAAAGCAGTAAGATATTTTGCTATCTTACTGCTTTTGTGCTTATAATTTTAAATCACATATCCGCCGTTGATACCGAGGACTTGTCCCGTTATGTAGTCGGCTTTGTCGGAGGAGAGGAATTCTATTGCGGCGGCAATTTCGTCTGCGCTGCCTATGCGACCCAGCGGTATGCCCTCTACAAAATCGTTAAGCTCCTCTATAGTAAGGTTTGAGTTCATGCTGGTTTCAATAAGTCCGGGGGCTATACAATTAACGGTAATTCCGCTAGGGGCAAGCTCTTTAGCCAATGCTTTTGTAAGACCGATTACTCCTGCTTTAGCGGCAGAGTATGCAACCTCGCAGGAGGCTCCTACCTGACCCCACATTGAGGATATGTTTATAATCTTGCCCGATTGCTGACTTACCATTGAGGGAATTACCGATTTACAGCAATTGAAAACACCCTTTAAGTTAACATCTATTATGCGGTCGAAATCTATTTCGTCGGTATCGGTTATAAGACCCTGATAAGCTATACCTGCATTATTAACGAGCACATCAAGACTGCCGAACTTGTAAAGTGTCTCCTTTACCATTAGCTCCACCTCAAGTCTGTTTGCAACATTGGCTTTCTGCATCATAACCGAATATCCATGAGAAGCCAATGAGCGGCAGAGCAGGGAAGCGGACTCGTAAGAGTTATTATAATTTATAACAACATTATAACCTTTCTGAGCAAAAAGAATTGCGGTAGCCGCTCCTATACCTTTGGAGGCTCCTGTAACAATAACTGTCTTTTTCATTTTCTGTCTCCTAACAACGATTTTCTATTATCTAAAGTATACCACAAATTTAAAAAAAAGCAATGCTAATATTCACAATAAGTTGGGTTTACATAAAAAAGCAACCCTACCTATTGTGTGGTTTACATAATAAGTTAACATAAGATTTTGATTTTAAAAAATAAAGGTTGACATAATTTTAAAAAGGTGTATAATTATAAATACAAACAGATTTTTTTAGGTTGTTCAGGTCTTGGCTTCCCGTGGGTTCGGGGTGGCTGATTTTTTTCGCTCTGTTGACTTGGTTTACATAATACCGACAAAAACCAATATTTTGTGTGTTGGTTTTTTATGTTTACTAAATATAGATAGAAATTATTATGTAATATCTTGTCCTATTTTTGCATATGATTTACTACTGAAGGAGTGGTAAAATGCAAGTAGGAAGGGTAGTAGATTTAAAGAATTGCGGTAAGTATTTTGACTTTTTAAGGCGCAATAACGTGCTTATCGTTTTAGTAGTATTTTTTCTGTTCGGGTTAGGCTTAGGAATTTTCTCCTTTAAAGGATTTTCGGATTTTAAAGCTGCGGCACAGACTTATCTTGAAAGCTTTGTTGATTTGAGGACTGACAGCGGATTTTTAAAGATAACGGTAAATTCCTTTTTGGTTTCGCTTACATATATTGTGCTTTGTTTTATAGTAGGCTCGTCTGCATTAGGTATAGTGGTTTTACCCTTTGTGGTTGCCTTAAGAGGTGCGGTGTACGGCGCTTTAATGGCTCTGCTTTATTCGGAGTATGCACTTAAAGGTATCGCCTTTAATGCGGTAATGGTTTTGCCTGCCGCCGCAATATTTACCGCCGCTCTTATTTTGGCGGCAAGGGAATCGGTAGGATTTTCTTTAAGGGTAGCAAGGCTTACCTTGCCGAGAACCTCACCCTCTAATCTTTATTACGATTTTAAAAATTACTGCGGCAGATATTTGGTTATTTGCCTTTTGGTATTGGTTTCCGCTTTGGCGGACGGTTTGATTTCCCGTTATTTTTCGGATAGCTTCAGTTTATAGCAAAAAAGAGGAGGTGCAATATGAAGGATTATATTGAGATTTTCAAAAACTATCTTACCGATGTTAAAAAGGCATCGGATAATACAGTTGAATCCTACATGAGAGATATTTCTCAGTTTTCCTCCTATTGCAGTTCCTTGAATGTTGCTGATCTTGCAGTGGTGGACACCGCTTTTCTCGAAAGGTATTCGGAGCATTTACGCTCTGTAGGTAAATCCGATTCCACCGTCTCCCGTATAGCTGCCTCACTTCGCTGTTACTATAGGTATTTGGTAAGCGGTGGCATAGCAAGCTCTAACCCTACAGAAAAGCTGACGGTTAAAAAGGCCGAAAAGAAGCTTCCGGGTGTGCTTACGGCTAATGAAATTGTACTTTTGCTATCCCAGACTGACGGAGTCGACTATAAAAGCATAAGGGACAAGGCAATGCTTGAGCTTTTGTACGCTACGGGAATTAAGGTTTCCGAGCTTATAGAGCTTACAGTAGGCGATGTGAATTTGCAGATTGGAATACTACACTTGAATACAGGTGGTAAGGAACGCATTATCCCCATGTATCAGGGTGCGGTCAGAAGTCTTGCAAATTATCTTGAAAATGTGCGACCTGCAATAGTGCTGGATTCCGAAACGGACAAGCTTTTTACCAACATGAACGGTCAGCATTTGTCCCGTCAGGGCTTTTGGAAAATTATAAAGCATTATGCCGATATGGCAGGGATTAAGAAGGATATCACACCTCACACACTTCGACATTCTTTTGCGGCGCACTTGCTTGAAAACGGCGCTAAGCTTACCGATATTAAGGAGATGCTGGGTCACAGTGATATATCCTCTACACAGGTATATGCACGGCTTATGAAGTCGAAATATACCTCGGCTTACGCAAGGTTCCATCCACTTGCTAAATAAAGCTTTTTGCAGGCTCAAACGAGCCTGCATTATTTTTTGTAAATTTTAGTGGAAATTATTACTTTCCTGTTGTATAATAACTCTGTATTATTTTAAAAAAAGTTATGGTGACTGTTATGCGCATAGTAATTAAACTTGGTACATCTACCTTGGCTCACAAAACGGGCAGACTTAATATCCGCCGTGTAGAGGAGCTTTGCAAGGTAATAAGCGACCTTAAAAATGCAGGAAATGAAATTATAATGGTGTCCTCGGGAGCTATTGGAATGGGTGTGGGCAAGCTTTCCTTATCAGAGCGCCCGAACGATATTCCCACAAAGCAGGCGGCGGCGGCTGTGGGTCAGTGTGAGCTGATGTATACATATGATAAGCTTTTCTCCGAATATAACCACACCGTTGCACAGATACTTATTACGGGTGAGGATATCGAGCATGATGATCGCTGTAATAATTTTGAAAACACTATGCGCCGTCTTTTAGAGCTTGGTGCTATTCCGATTATCAACGAAAACGATTCTATTGCTACAAATGAAATAGTAATCGGGGATAATGATACCTTAGGCGCTATTGTGGCTACGACCCTTAATGCCGACCTGCTTATTATTCTTTCGGATATTGACGGACTTTTCACTTCGGATCCTAGAAAGAATAAAGATGCTGTCTTACTACATACCGTAAAGGAAATCACCCCTGAAATAGAGGAAATGACTGGCGGTGCTGGCTCTGCTTTAGGCACGGGCGGAATGGCTACTAAGATAAATGCCGCTAAAATTGCCAATAATAAGGGTGTGGACATGGTTATAGCCAACGGCAGCGACCCCGATATTCTTTATGATATTGTAGACGGGAAGGACATAGGCACACGCTTTATTTCACGAAAGGACAACTGAAATGATAACTACTGCTGAAATATTAAAAAGCGCTAAGGCGGTCTCCCGTAAGGCGCCCCTTACGACTGAGCAAAAGAATTTTGCCCTTGCTAAAATGGCGGAAAGCCTTGTATCCGCTACGGACGATATTTTAAAAGCAAATGCTTTGGATGTGGAAAAGGCAAAGGGCACTATAACCGATGTTATGATTGACCGCTTGAAGCTGACACCTGAGCGTATTAAGGCTATGGCGGACGGTATGCTTGAAGTAGCAAAACTGCCCGATCCTGTAGGTACGGTAAGTGACAGAACAGCGCACAAAAACGGACTGATAATAGAAAAAACCTCTGTACCGTTCGGAGTAGTGGCTATCATTTACGAAAGCCGACCTAATGTTACCTCCGATGCGGCGGCTCTTTCATTTAAAAGCGGAAATGTCTGCGTGTTAAGGAGCGGTAAAGAGGCATTCGGCAGTGCTTTTGCAATTGTAAAGGCTCTTAAAAAGGGTCTTACAGATTGCAGCATTGACGAAAATCATATAAATCTTATTGAGGATACCAGCCGCCAAAGTGCAAACGAGCTTATGACTGCGGTAGGGTATGTTGATTTATTGATACCCCGTGGCGGTAAGGGACTAATTTCTGCCTGCACCGAAAATGCAAAGGTGCCGTGTATTGAAACGGGTACGGGTATCTGCCATATTTATGTGGATAAATCTGCTGATTTAGAGATGGCTTTAAATATTCTTGATAACGCTAAGCGGAGCCGTCCGTCAGTATGTAATGCGGCTGAGGTTTGCCTTGTCCACAAGGATATTGCTAAAGAATTTTTACCCCTGTTATATAACCGCTTTAACAGCGGTGAGAATAGGGTGGAATTAAAGGGAGACAGCGGAGTAGTTGAAATTATAAACGTAACTCCTGCAAGTGAAAATGATTTCGATACCGAGTTTTTGGATTACGTAATGGCGGTAAAAATTGTTGACTGTATTGAGCAGGCCGTTGAGCATATTGCTGAGCACTCTACTCACCATAGTGAGAGCATAATAACTACCGATAAAGCATCTGCGGATTACTTTACTTCTGCTGTAGATTCGGCGGCGGTTTATGTTAATGCATCCACTCGCTTTACCGACGGCGGCGAGTTCGGTCTCGGTTGCGAAATGGGCATTTCCACACAAAAGCTCCACGCAAGAGGACCTATGGGACTTAAAGAGCTTAACACCTATAAATACATTATCAAAGGAAACGGACAGGTGAGGTAACATGGCAAAATTCGGTTTTATCGGTACAGGTAATATGGGCGGTGCGCTGGCACGTGCTGTTTGCAATGCAGTGGGCGGAGAAAATGTAATACTGTCTGACAAATCGGCGGTAACTGCACAGCTTTTGGCAGAGGAATTGAAATGCTCCTACGGGGATAATTCTACTGTTATTTCCACCGCAAAATACATCTTTTTGGGAGTAAAGCCGCAAATGCTGAAGGCTTTACTCGAAAGCATTGCCCCATTACTCGAAAAAAGACAGGACCGCTTTGTACTGATTACAATGGCGGCAGGCGTAAAGCTTAGCTTTTTTAATGAGGCATTGGGCAGAGAGTACCCCATTATAAGAATTATGCCTAATACCCCTGTTTCAAAGGGTAAGGGAATGATACTTTATTCGCCTAACGGCTCTGTTTTTATGGACGAGATAGGTGAGTTTTGCGATTCTCTTAAGTTGGCAGGCAGGGTTGATAGACTTGACGAAGGACTTATAGATGCCGCTTCTGCCGTTTCGGGCTGCGGACCTGCATTTGTGTACCTTTTTGCCGAGGCTATGGCAGATGCAGGCGTTGAATGTGGATTGCCCCGTAATAAAGCCACCGAATATGCGGCACAGACCCTTTTGGGTGCGGCAGAATTACTGCTTACTTCGGGTAAGCATTCGGGTGTTTTAAAGGATGAGGTTTGCAGTCCCGCAGGAACTACTATTGCCGGTGTTCATTCACTTGAAAACAACGGCTTCAGAGGTGCTGTTATGGATGCCGTAAAAGCGGCATACGATAAAACCAAAAATATTGGGAAATAATACATGATGAGAAAATTTATAGCTTGCAAGTTTGTTTCCGTTATAATTTGTTTTTGCGTGGTTGTTTCATTGATAAATGTCGGTATAATTGCCTATGCAAATAATGGTAAAGCATGCAGCATTAAAATAGATACGGTTTCGGGCTATGCCGGAGATACGGTTACGGTTAATCTTAATATAGAAAACAATCCCGATATAAAAGCTGTAACTGTTTCTATTACATATGATTCGAGTGCGTTGGTTTTTGAAACATATGATAACGGTACTGTGTTTGAGGAACATATTATCAAGGCGCATCCTTCCAGAAATCTTTTGCGGTATGTTATGGCAAAACCCGGAAAAACAACATGCGACGGTGTAGTATTAACCCTCCGATTCAAGATTGCGGATAATGCAAAATCCGGTATGTATAAAATTGATTTGGAATACGGCGAGGGCGATTTTTACGCCGATTCAGGGGTTATTATGCCTGAAATTAAGGCAGGCGGTGTTAATGTTTTACCGTCAAAAGATGAGGAACAAGCCCGACAGGATGCCAATCAAAACAGCGAACAAAGTACATTCGGTGATTTTGATACTTATGATGTGAATAGCAACAAAAGCGCATCGAGTACTCAAACCTATTCTGCAAGCAGTAATGCCGCGGAAAACAGTGATACAAACGCTATGCCTGTTTGCGTTCATACAAATACAGAATGGAAAACAGATATTGAGCCTACCTTTAAATCTGACGGGCATAGAAATAAAATATGTATTGATTGTAGGGAAGTTCTCGACGAAGCTTCTATCATTAAATTTATAATCGGAGATTCAAACCGAGACGGCGAAGTAGATTTCCATGATATTATTGTTATTAGAAAAATGCTTTTGGGAGTTTTTGAAATAAATTCCGAAAGACAAAGAGTCAGCGATGTAAACGGGGACGGCAGTATTTGCCTGAAAGACCTTGTTGTTTTGAAAAAATATTTAATTAGC
>JAFUOL010000003.1 GCA_017481865.1 Clostridia bacterium
AAATCCTCCTGTTTAGCCTTTATAGCCTCGATATCCTCGCCCTTTAAAGCCTCCTTAAGAGCCTCCTTAGCGGCATCTATCTTAGCCTTTTCGTCAGCGGATAGCTTATCACCAAACTCGTTTACAGTCTTTTCGGTCTGATAAATCATCTGGTCTGCATTGTTGCGGATATCTACGGATTCACGGCGCTTTTTATCCTCAGCGGCATACTGCTCGGCTTCCTTAACAGCCTTGTCAATATCGTCCTTAGACATGTTGGTGTTGGAGGTAATGGTAATATTATTCTCCTTGCCTGTGCCTAAATCCTTAGCCGAAACGTGTACGATACCGTTAGCGTCTATATCAAAGGTTACTTCAATCTGGGGAATTCCACGGGGAGCAGGAGCGATACCGTCGAGGTGGAATACACCAAGGGTCTTATTGTCCTTAGCAAATTCTCTTTCACCCTGCAGAACGTGTACCTCAACAGAGGTCTGACCGTCAGCCGCAGTAGAGAATATCTGGCTTTTCTTTGCAGGGATAGTGGTATTTCTGTCGATAACCTTTGTGGAAACACCACCCATGGTCTCAATTCCGAGGGAAAGAGGTGTAACGTCAAGAAGGAGAAGTCCCTTAACGTCGCCGCCCAATACGCCTGCCTGCAAGGATGCACCTAAGGCTACGCACTCATCGGGGTTGATTCCCTTGAAGGGTTCTGTGCCCATAAAGCTCTTAACAGCCTCCTGAACAGCAGGAATTCTTGAGGAACCGCCTACCATAAGCACCTTGTTGATGTCGCCCTTATTAAGACCGGAATCAGCTAAAGCCTGACGAACGGGAGCCATTGTAGCGTCAACCAAATCAGCGGTAAGCTCGTTGAACTTTGCACGGGTAAGAGTAGTCTCAAAGTGCTTAGGACCTGTAGAGTCGGCTGTAATAAAGGGGAGGTTGATATCGGTAGTAGTCATACCCGAAAGGTCAATCTTAGCCTTTTCAGCGGCTTCCTTTACACGCTGCATAGCCATCTTATCGCCTGATAAGTCAATACCCTGCTCTGCCTTAAAGGTGTTTACAATATAGTCCATAACTCTCTTGTCGAAGTCGTCGCCTCCGAGACGGTTGTTACCGGCAGTAGCCAAAACCTCCTGAACACCGTCGCCCATTTCGATAATGGAAACGTCGAAGGTACCGCCGCCGAGGTCATAAACCATAACCTTCTGGTCGTCCTCCTTATCAATGCTGTAAGCAAGGGCAGCAGCGGTAGGCTCGTTGATAATTCTCTTTACCTCTAGACCTGCAATTTTACCTGCATCCTTAGTAGCCTGACGCTGAGCATCGGTAAAGTAAGCAGGAACGGTAATAACAGCCTCAGTTACGGTCTGACCGAGGTAAGCCTCTGCATCCGCCTTTAATTTCTGAAGTATGATTGCAGAAATTTCCTGAGGAGTATACTTCTTACCGTCGATTTCAACTGTATTAGCAGTACCCATTTCACGCTTTATGGAGCTAATAGTTCTGTCAGGGTTGGTTATAGCCTGACGCTTTGCAACCTGACCTACCATTCTCTCACCTGTTTTGGAAAAAGCTACTACAGAAGGAGTAGTTCTTCCGCCCTCTGCGTTAGCAATTACTACAGGCTCGCCGCCTTCCATAACTGCTACGCAAGAGTTAGTTGTACCTAAGTCTATACCAATAATTTTTCCCATTTTTGTTTCCTCCAAATTAGTTTAATGTATTTTATTTAATGTCATTCTGAGCGTAGCGAAGAATCTCTTGTAGATACTCATTCACTCAGGATGGCTTGATTGTGCTGAAAAACAGCTTCACAAAATCAATTCGCCACTTTAACCATTGCGGGACGGATTACCGTATCCCCTATTTTAAAGCCCTTTTGCAGGACTTCGGCTATCACGTTTTCGCCTAAAGTTTCGTCCTCGATATGCATTACCGCCTCATGGCAGTTAGGGTCGAACGTATCCCCTGCCTTTGCCACCTCGGTAATACCAAGCTTGCCTACAAGCGCCTCGAACTGCTTTACTATCATTTCGATACCCTTTATATAGTCGGCACCTGTTTTATCCTCTAAAGCGGCAGCTCTGTCGATATTGTCGAGTATCGGCAAAAGCTCCTTAATAACATTTGCCTTTGCATACTCTGCAACGCCTGCACGCTCACGTTCGGTACGCTTTTTAAAGTTATCAAACTCAGCAGCTGTTCTCAGCAGCAAATCATTCTTGCTTTCAAGCTCTGCCTTTACTTTTTCAAGCTCGGCATCCTTTTTTGTTTTCTTTTCCTTTTTCTCTTTTTCGGGCTTAGCTGTTTCCTTTACTTCGGGTGTCTCGGTTTCGGGTGTGGTTTTATTTTCGTCTGCCACTTCTCTAATCCTCCATATCCTTTTGTGCTTCTGTCATTATTGTTGTCAATTTTTTCGCAGTATAACGGGTTGCAGGCATTATTTGTTCGTAGGACATTCTTGTCGGTCCTATAACCCCCACATAGCCCTTATACTTATCGGCTCCGCTGAATTTTGCGGCTATTATGGAATCCTGCCACAGCTCCTTGTAGCCTGTATCCTTACCGAAAACCGCACCTGCACCATCGCCTATTTTTTCAAGCATTGCTACAAACGGGTCACGGCTTTTGATAAGTGACATTATCCTTGCGGCGGACTGTTCGTCACCGCATATGTTGTAAAGTGCGTTCTCTCCGCTTAAATGTACCGACTTTTCCTCTATTTCAGCCGCCGTTTCGAAAATTGCCGTAAATATAGGCATAAGCTCTAATGCGTAAATACCCGTTTCGGCTATGACCGACTGCATATAACCTCTTGTCAGCATTTCCACCGTTTTACCCTTTATGCGGCATTCGGAAATTCTATTAAAGCATTCCTGTGCCTCGGCTGTAAAATCCTTAGGGATTCTTAAAATACGGTTTCTTGCCCTGCCGTCATCGGTTATAATCAAAAGCATCAGGGAAAATCTGCCTATAGAAAGCAGCTCTATACGTTTAATTTTTGGTGGACGGTCGGTAATAAGACAAGCAATAGCCGGAAGCCCTGTAAGTTTTGATAAAGCTTTGGCAGCAACTGCGGGTATACCCTCGGGCTCACAGTTGATTTCTTTTAAAGCGTTGTCTAAAAACACAGCGGTGTCATGCGAAACCTCAACATTCGGCATAAGTGTATCTACATACACCTTAAAGCCGCCTGCGGTAGGAATTCGTCCTGCCGAGGTGTGAGGCTGTTGCAAAAGCCCCAAATCACAAAGCTCGCTCATCTCGTTACGAAGCGTTGCAGAGGACGGAGCATTTTCCAGAAGCTCGGTTAAAATCTTTGAGCCTACAGGCTCACCGGTTTCAATATATGCTTTAACCACAGCCTTTAAAACCGCTTGCTTTCGGGGTGTCAGCTCCATACTAATCACCTCTTTTTCGTTTTAGCACCCTCAAACTCCGAGTGCTAACGATTATTATTATATGCCATTTTTTTCATTTGTCAATAGTTTTTTAAAATATAATTTGACTTTTCCTGACCTTTTACATTTTATTCATATTTTTAATTGCCGCCTCTCATCATAAACGCCATAGTATTATTTATCCGGATAGTTTAATATTATCCCCCATGCGCAAAAAAAGGACTCATTAAGAGTCCTCTAAATTACTTTGCATTTTCGGCAATTTATTTTCTTCACATATATCTGTCTTTTTATACTTTGCACCCTTCATCTCAAAATGCAAAATCACCGTAACCAAAGCACGCAGAATTATGACCGCACCCAAAATAATAAGCTCGCTCATATTTCGGATAAGTACGGTTTTAAGTATTTCAGCCGCCATTTTAAATTCAAGTGCGGTTGCAAGTCCGTTAGCAAAATCAAACTGTAATTTATAATGCTTTTTAAAAAAAGAGTTTTGAATATATTGCACAAAAGCCTTTATACCGCTCCAAGTAACAATAATTATACCCATAATTTCAAGCATAGATATGATATACGGCAAAACCGTTTCCACAAAATTGCTTAAAATATTATTTTCCATAACAGCGCACCTCTTTAGAAAATTTTTACATCCAATTAAAAAAAGGAGAACCCATAAAGAGTTCTCCTTCTGAAAATTTAAGATTATTCGTTAATCTTGGTAACAACGCCGGAACCAACGGTACGTCCGCCTTCACGGATAGCGAAGCGGAGACCCTCTTCGATAGCGATAGGAGTGATAAGCTCAACATCCATCTCTACGTTATCGCCGGGCATGCACATCTCGGTGCCCTCGGGAAGAGAGATAACACCGGTAACGTCGGTAGTTCTGAAGTAGAACTGGGGACGATAGTTGTTGAAGAAGGGAGTATGACGTCCGCCTTCCTCTTTATTAAGAACGTAAACCTGACCATGGAACTTGGTGTGGGGGTTGATAGAGCCGGGTTTGCAAAGAACCTGACCACGCTCAACTTCCTCACGGCCTACGCCACGGAGAAGTGCGCCAACGTTATCGCCAGCCTCACAGTAATCAAGAGTCTTACGGAACATTTCCATAGAAGTAACAACGGTCTTCTTTCTCTCGTCGGTAAGACCGATGATTTCAACTTCGTCACCTGCGTTAAGCTGTCCACGCTCAACACGACCGGTAACAACGGTACCACGACCGGAAATGGTCATAACATCCTCGATAGGCATAAGGAAAGGAAGGTCAGCCTTACGCTCGGGAGTGGGGATATAGCTGTCAACAGCATCCATAAGTTCCTTAATAGGAGCATAAGCTGGATCGTTAGCATCGTCAGAAGCCTCGAGAGCCTTAAGAGCAGAACCCTTAATGATAGGAGTATCATCGCCGGGGAACTCATACTTGTCAAGAGTCTCACGGATTTCCATTTCAACGAGTTCGAGAAGCTCTTCATCGTCAACCTGGTCAACCTTGTTCATGAATACTACGATGTAGGGAACGCCAACCTGACGGGCAAGGAGAAGGTGTTCCTTAGTCTGAGCCATAGGACCGTCAGTAGAAGCGATAACGAGGATAGCACCGTCCATCTGAGCAGCACCGGTGATCATGTTCTTAACATAGTCAGC
>JAFUOL010000035.1 GCA_017481865.1 Clostridia bacterium
AAGGATATTGAACTGGGAATAGGCGGAGATATACCGAGACAGCTCCAAAATAAGCATTTTGACGGTGAGGATGCCGCAATAAAGGGGCAAAATTACAAGTATCCGCATGACTATCCTTTGCATTATGTAAACCAACAGTACTTACCTGACAATATAAAGGATAAAAAATATTATAATTTCGGTGACAATAAGACCGAGGCTAAGTTTAGAGAATACTGGTCTAAAATCAAGGGAGAATAATCGTGAGGGGAAAAGAATGACCGAAAAAAAATTACCCGTCAGAACTTTGCTTTTGTGGCAGATAAGGGTCACAGTATTATTTGTTCTCTTAGGTGCCGTTTGCCTTTATTTTTGCTCCGTTTATAAATGGTTTTGGGTATTAGTCACAGTAATAACGGCAGTATTTTTATTTGTAATACTGTGGTATCTGCCCCGTTTTATAAGGAATTACCGAATAAAGCTTATAGGCGAGGCGGTAATTATTGAAAATGGAGTTTTTATAAAGACCACCCACATCATGCCCTATTCCCGAATGATATATACTAAGTTTTTTACAACTCCCATAGCCAAGGCTATGGGGCTTACATCAATATCGCTTAAAGCGGCAAGAAGTAGCATTATTATGCCTGAAATACTTGTATCCGATGCTGTAGTTCTACTAAAACTGCTTTCCAAGGGAGGCGAGGAATGAAAAAAGTATACTGTGCCCACCCCTTAATGGCTTTTAATCTTATGAAGCCTTTTCTCTTTGTTCTGGTACTACCCTTTTTAAGGGGAGTTTTACAGTATCTCACAGACCGAGAGGTTACAAGCGTATTAGGAATTGAACTGATTTTATTCGGTCTGATTACCCTTATCGGTGTTTTAAGATGCCGTGCTTTTCGGCTAATAATAAGCGGCAACAGCGTTACTGTACAAAACGGCTTGCTTTTCACTGAAAGGGCGACTATTAAAATTTCACAGCTTTCCTCGGTGCAGAGCAACCAAAACCCATTGGATGCAATATGCCGTGCCGTGACCTACAGTATAAATACCGAGGCAGGGCGAAAAAATCAAACCGATTTTACATTTAAATTGTGGGTTAAGGACAGTCGGGAAATATCTACCCTGCTTTACGGTGACGGTCAACCCAAGGAATTTAAGTTTTCTGTCTTAAAGGTGGCAGTTCTTGCGGCGACAACCTCCTCTGCTTTCACGGGTCTTATTATAGGAGTTCCTATTATAAATAAAATGGGTAACTTACTTGGAATGGCGCTTGATAGGATGCTGTTGGACGAGATAAACAACGCATCAAATCAGTTTTCACTCTATTTTCCGCCTATAATAAATGTTGTAACCATAATTTTTTTACTTGGATATTCGGTATCTTTTATATATTCCTTTTTAAAATATATAAATTTCCGCCTTTTTTTAGGCAAAAAAAAGTTAGAGGTACGCTCGGGATTTTTTACTCGAACAAGAACCTCCTTTAGTAAGGACGCAGTTAACGACGTGCGTATAGAGCAAACTGCCTTAATGCTTTTAATAAAGCGCTATGCCATGAAGGTCAGTATCGGAGGCTACGGCGACTCAAAAAGCGAATCGGAGGTTATAGTACCTTCAGGCAGACACGGCGAAATCAAGCGTGGTTTTGCGATGTATTTTCCCTTTTTGGAGCCCGACGGCAGACTAATTCACGCCGCTCGCAGCCGCATTACTAAAAACCGATTTTTATTCTGGCCCGCACTTTGGCTGATAGTATTATTAATAATTTCACCCGTTTTGGTTTATCTGTTTACCGATTTCGGTCGTGTAATACTTTTTGTGACCTTAATAGCCTTAGCCCTGATATTCTGCTATGCCTACATTTGCCTTGTGGAATATAAATTTGGGAAAATACGTTTAGGTGACACAGTTTTTGCTCACAGTAAAAAAATGATGCGCACCTGTGAACTGTATTGTCCAAAAGAAAATGTGGGCGAAATTAAAATTACCCGTATTTTCAAGGATTTTAAGTATAATACCTGTAGGGTAAAAATAACGGTGCGTTCAGAAAGTGCCGACAGTATACGGGTTAGAATGTTAAATTATGCTGATGTAAAATCAGAAATCTATAAATGCTATCGTATACACGAATAATATCCTTATAAACGGTAATAATGGTAATGTTTCACGTGAAACATTATACATTATGAGGTGAACATATATGGATTTATTTTTGAAATGTCTTTATGCTTTTTTGGTCGGCGGATTTATTTGTCTTATAGGTCAGATTTTAATTGATTACACAAAGCTTACACCTGCAAGAATTCTTGTAACCTTTGTGGTGTCAGGTGTAATCCTTACCGCAATCGGTATTTATGAGCCAATAGTAAAATTTGCAGGTGCAGGCGCTACAGTACCCCTTACCGGATTTGGCTACAGCCTTGCTAACGGTGTTAAAGAGGCGGTTAACCAATATGGACTCATAGGTGCTTTGAGCGGAGGACTTACCGCCACCGCCGCCGGAATAGCCGCATCGGTCACCTTCGGTATGCTAATGGCGGTTTTCTTTAAATCAGGCGACAAAACTTAAAAATACTAACAAAATTTAGCCGAAAGATTTTCTCTTTCGGCTTTTAATATTTCTTTACAAACGGTATACTTACTGATATAATAGATACATATCAAAATTTAAATGTTTCACGTGAAACATAGGAGGACTACTTTTGGGAAAAATAATCTCCATTGTAAATCAAAAGGGCGGAGTGGGAAAGACTACAACAGCGGTAAATCTCGCCTCCGCTATAGGAATAAAGGGTAAAAAGGTGCTTCTTATAGATGCTGACCCGCAAGGTAACTCCACAAGCGGTTACGGAATAAGTAAAAAGGACGTATCAAATACCTCTTATCAATTGCTGATAGGTAAGGGAACTGCCGAAAATGCGGCGATTAAGACCGAATTTAAGAATGTTGACATTGTGCCGTCCTCAATGGATTTGGCGGCGGCAGAGGTGGATTTAATAGAGCTTGAAAACCGTGAATCCTACCTCAAAATGGCACTTAGCACCGCAAGGGACATGTACGATTACATATTTATTGACTGTCCGCCCTCGCTGGGTCTCATTTCCATAAATGCGCTTAATGCAAGTGACACGGTTTTAGTGCCTATTCAGTGTGAATATTACGCTCTTGAGGGACTTTCTCAGCTAATGGCTACTGTCCGTCAGGTAAAAAGACTTTACAATCCCACCCTTGAAATTGAGGGAATAGTGCTGACTATGTATGACGGCAGACTGAATTTAACCCAGCAGGTTGTAGCAGAAATTAAAAAATATTTTGCTAATAAGCTGTATAAATCGGTAATTCCCCGTGCGGTAAGGCTTTCCGAGGCTCCAAGCTACGGTATGCCTATTCAGTATTATGACAAGCGCTCTAAGGGCGCCGCCGCATATGACGATTTGGCTAAGGAATTTTTAAAGAAAAACAAGAGAGGATAATATATCATGGCAGTAAAAAAAGGCGGACTCGGCAGAGGTATGGACTCGCTGATGAACGATAATTCTATTGACGCTAAGGGTAGCGTTACCGTTAATATAAATGAGATTGAGCCTAACCGAAATCAGCCCCGAAAGGATTTTGACGAGGCGGCTTTAAATGACCTTGCTGATAGCATTGCACAGCACGGTCTTATACAACCTATTGTGGTTCGTCCAACCGTAGACGGCAGATATATGATTATTGCAGGGGAGAGACGTTGGCGTGCCTGCCGTATTGCAGGTCTTAACGAGGTGCCTGTTATCATAAAGGCTACCGATGACCGTACCCTTATGGAATTAGCTCTTATTGAAAATCTACAGCGTGAGGATTTAAACGCTGTGGAGGAGGCTTTGGGCTTTAAGGCACTTATTGATGACTTTTCTTTAACACAGGATGAGGTTGCCAAGAAAATGGGCAAATCAAGAAGTGCGGTAACCAATTCCCTGCGCCTATTAAGCCTTAACAATACCGAATTAGAGGCTTTGCGCATAGGCTCGATTTCGGCAGGTCACGCAAGGGCACTTCTTTCATGCGAGGATGAGGACGTAAGACAAAAAATGCTGTTAGCCGCTGTGGAGGGTGCATCTGTACGTGAGCTTGAAAAGATGGCGGCTATGTCTAAAAAAGCTCCTAAAAAGGAGAAAAAAGAGCAGTCTAAGCCTACGTTTTATAATGAAGTTGAACTGTCTTTAAAGGAAACCATGCGCCGTAAGGTTCAGGTAAAGCCAACGGCTAAGGGCAAGGGTACTATAACCATAGAATTTTTCAGCGATAAAGAGCTTTCCGAATTTGCTAAAAAATTAGCTGGCGAATGATATCAAAAAATGCTATTAAAAAAACTCGATTTCGTTTTCTATTTTCGGAGACGTCCGCCACCGCAAGCTTCCTTAATTTAAGAATTAAAATAAGGAAGGAGAAATTCATTTTGCATTTTGCATTGTGAATTATAATTAAAAAATATGTGGTTTATTTTATCTTTAGTTACAATTATTTGTTGGGGTGGGTCTGACCTTTTTTCAAAAATGGGCTCCAAATCTACCGATAAGTACAGTCATTGGAAAATTGTTGTAGCGGTAGGTACCGTAATGGGTATTCACGCAACAATTGAGCTTTTAACCGGTACAAAATTTTATCTTGTTGATTTTATTAAGTATTCTCCGGCAATAATATTCTATATATCCTCTATGATTTTAGGCTATGTAGGACTTCGTTACATAATGCTGTCGGTATCAAGCCCTATATGTAATTCCTCGGGTGCGGTAGCTTGCATACTTTGTCTCGTATTTTTGGGACGTGAGTACATGCCCGATGCACTTAGCTGGGCAGGTATCGTGCTTGTGTGTATCGGTGTTATAGGTCTTGCTTTTGTAGAAAAGAAGCTTGACACTGAGGCGGCAGAGCTTGCAGAGAAAAAGGAAAACAAAAAATATAAATCCGGATTTATTGCGGTATTTTTCCCGATTTTTTACTGTCTGTTAGACGGACTTGGTACCTTTGCAGATGCCATTCTTTTGGATAGAGAGCTTGTAAATGAGGACTCCGCAAACATTGCATACGAGTATACATTCTTTATAATGGCAGTTATCTGCTTTATTTATGTATACGTAATCAAAAAGGAGAAGTTTGACCTTAAATTCGATGCACCTAAATGGGCAGGCGCTTTGTGCGAGACCGCAGGTCAGTTCTCCTACATCTACGCTATAGGCGACGATATGGGCAACCCCACAGTTGCCGCACCTATGATTTCGGCTTACTGTGTATTTTCGGTACTTTTATCGAGAATATTCCTTAAGGAAAAGTTGTCGGCAAAGCATTACATGATAATATTCACCGTTTTTGCAGGAATTATCCTTATGGGTATTTCAGAAGGCTTAGCATCTTAATTTTATTTGGAAAAAGAAAAAACACCCCAAACCGAGCAACTCGGTTTGGGGTGTTTAAGCTTATTTAATTACTGCGTTATCGTACATATGGTCAAGAACCTTCTCGTTTACAACAAGGTACTCAAGATAGTATTCACCGTAATATTCCTTTACTTTTTCTGCTGTTACGGAGGATTGGTTGATTTCTGCAGCAATATTCTCTGCCTCAGCAGTTATATCCTCACTTGTCACCGTTAGCTTTGCCTTATCAAGCACCGAGTAAATCAGCATCTGTTCATCCATAAGAGGGATAATGTCATTCTCTAACATATCGTTATCAAACTCCTCCTCGGTCTGACCTGCATAGCCCAAATAGGTTTCAAGATCCATACCGTAGCTTGAAAGATAATTGTTTATGAACATTTCTTTTGTAGCACTTAGGAGGAATTCTTTATCCTCTGTAGGATAGTCCTTAATCTCGGAATTGGCTTTAAGCTGTGAAAGGAGTATGTTTTTAACAGCTCTTTTTTCGGCATCTGCCTTGTAGTCCTCAACCGAGTCGAAGTCCATGTCGCCGTAAAATTCCTCGGGAGTGAGAGCTTCATCGGTCTTAACGTAATTTACCGTAACAGTAAAAACAACAGCGGCACCGTTAAGCTCCTCGTTGCCGTAATCCTCAGGAAAGGTAAGGTTAAGGTCTACGGTAGAGCCGATAGCTACACCGATAAGTCCGTCCTCAAAACCGTCAATAAATGAGTTTGAGCCAATTGTAAGGTCGTAGCCTTTGGCGGTACCGCCGTCAAAAGCCACACCGTCTTTTTTGCCTACATAGTCAATATTGGCAGTATCACCGTCGGCAACCTCGCCCTCGGTTTTCTTTTTGTAAAGGTCGTAGCTTTGAACATCGGAGTCTACAACACTTTGGTAAGCCTCGTCAAATTCCTCTGTAGAGGTGTCAACCTCAATGTCCTTATAATCACCTAAATCAACATACTTTGAAAGCTTTACATTATAGAGTACTCGGTCTTTACCGCCGCAGCCTGCAAGTAGGGTAAGGGAAATCGCTAAAATAAGTCCAATACTTAAGATTCTTTTCATATTTCGTCTCCTGTGTTATCAGATAATTCGCCCTTAGAGGCGGCTTTTAGATATGCGTTTATAAACCCGTCCAAATCTCCGTCCATCACAGCATTTATATTACCCGACTCAAAGCCGGTTCGATGGTCTTTAGCAAGGGTATAAGGCATAAATACGTAGGAGCGTATCTGTGAGCCCCATGCAATTTCTTTTTGAACACCCTTAATGTCCTCTATTTTTTCAAGGTGCTCACGCTCTTTTATCTCCAAAAGCTTTGATTTAAGCATTTTCATAGCCTGTTCCCTGTTCTGGAACTGACTGCGCTCGTTCTGACAGGCAACAACAATTCCCGTAGGAATATGGGTAAGACGTACTGCGGACGATGTCTTGTTAATGTGCTGACCGCCCGCACCCGAGGAACGAAAAACATCCATTTTAATGTCCTCGTCACGAACCTCTATATCGTTATCGTCGCTGATTTCGGGCATGACCTCGAGGGAGGCAAAGGAGGTATGCCTCCTACCCGAGGAGTCAAAGGGCGACACACGCACCAAGCGGTGAACACCCGATTCGCTCTTTAAATATCCGTAGGCATTTTCGCCTTCAATAAGCAGGGTTGCGCTTTTAAGACCTGCCTCGTCGCCGTCAAGAAAGTCCAGCATCTGTACCTTAAAGCCGTGACGCTCTGTCCAACGTGTATACATGCGTACAAGCATTAATACCCAGTCCATAGCCTCCGTACCGCCTGCGCCGGCGTGGAAAGTAAGAATGGTATTGTTTTTATCGTATTCGCCTGTAAGAAGTGTCTGCAAGCGGAGTGAGGCAAGGTTTTTCTCCAATTCGTCCAAAGAGGCGGTTATTTCCTCTACAAGGGATAAATCCTCCTCCTCATCGCCCATTTCAATAAGCACCAGCAAATCCTCATAAGAGGAACAGATACCGTCATAGGTTTCTACCGTGTTTTTTAATTTACCCGTTCTTTGGACTATTTTCTGTGAATTTTCAATATCATCCCAAAAACCGGGGGCGGAAGCCTTAGTTTCAAGCTCCTCTATTTCTCTTGTAAGTCTTTCGTAACCTAATGCGTCCTTTAGGTCACGAAGCTCGGCTTCGTTAGAGGTGAGCCGTAATTTCAGTTGCTCGAATTCAAGCATAAATTTCCTCCGTTATTTCTTTAAAGTGAAAGCACACCAATTGTCCTTGTAGTGCTCTTCGGCTACGGTAAATCCGTTATCGGCGACCGCTTTTAATACATCATCTTTTCTTATATCTATAATTCCCGAAATTATAAGTACACCGTTTTCGGTCATAAATCCACCGACATCAGGCAAAAGTCTTATAATAACATCGGCTACAATGTTTGCGCATATAACGTCATACTGTCCGCTTACCTTGTTCGCAAGGTCGCCTACTATAAACTGTGCTTTGTTCGAAATACTGTTAATTTCCGCATTTTCGGTGGCGGTTTTAACCGATTGCGCATCAATATCTACTCCGAGAGCTGTTTTAGCTCCTAAGAGAACAGATGCGAGAGCTAATATACCGCTGCCGCAGCCGATATCCAGCATTTTTGTATCATTTGTAACGTAGTTTTGTAGGCTTTCAAGGCAAAGCGAGGTTGTAGCATGTGTGCCTGTACCAAATGCGGCACCGGGGTCGATGTTTAAAACGGTTCTGCCGTCGGGGTTGTTATATTTCTCCCAGCTTGGCACTACCGCCAGCTTTTCGCCTATTTCTATAGTATGAAAATACTTTTTCCAGTTTTCATTCCAGTCGGCATCGTCCACGCCGATAGCCCCTACTTCATAAGGTATCTTTTCAGCCGTAAGACGCTCCTTTAAAAACTCCAAAGCCTCAGCTGCGTTGTCACATTCCGAAATGTAAATGTGAATTATGGAATTTTTGCGGTCTTTTGCAATAAGCTCTTCGTCAATAAGGTCAATATGGGCAATCTCCCACGCATTTTCCTCCAAATCGGAATAATCCTCGATATAAATTCCGTATGGAACGGTCATGTTAGCGATTGCCGCCGCCGTGTCAGTATGCTCACCGGCAACACTTACTGTAATTTCAGTCCAGTTCATAAACTACTCCATTATATATAATAAAATAATTGTAACACAAATTAAAAGAAAAGTAAATTCTTATTTAATGCGGAATTCGTAATTCGTAATTCGGAATTAACGGTGTGCCGCTTTGCGGCACATTATTATAAAGTAGGCTTTGCCTACACATTTAATTACGCATTCCGAATTCATAATTCCGAATTAAATAGGGCGCTCAATTGCGCCTTATCAGCTTTTACAGTGCCCTGAACCATTGTACCTCTGCCGCCGCCTTTTACTGCAAAGCTTTCTTTAAAGGCTTTGAACCAATTTTGCAGTTTATATTCATCACCGCAAACAGCGAAAGCAAACCCGTTTTCCGCTCCCGAAAAAACCGCTCTTATTCCGCCTGACTTTTTATAAAGGGCATCCGCATAGTGCTGTAAATCCTTAATTTCAAGACCGTTTTCAAACTCGGCGGTTATATCGGATTTTGGGTTGAAAGCTGATACTTTATTTTCAATAATTTGCCTTTTAAGGCTTGTAAGCTCTGATTTAAGCTCGCCCATTTGCTTTAAAAGCCTGTCCACCCCGATAAAGGCCTCGCTCTGTTTTACACAAAGAGCGGCGGAAATAGCCGAAATGTTTTCCTGCTTTTCGTTATAGTCTTTAAGTGCTCTGTTGCCGCATTTTATTTCAAGCCTTATTCCGCCTCGTAGCTTTTCGCCGCCGCTAAGCTTTATAAGCCCGATTTCACCAGCAGTTTTTACATGGGGCGCACAGCAAGCACAAATATCGGTATTTTCTATTTCTACAATACGTATAGCGCCCTGTAGCTCCTTTTTACTGCGGTAGTTAAGGCTTTTAAGGGTGTTTTCATCGGGGTAATATGTAAAAAATTTTACGTTCTCGAATACCTTTTTGTTAGCCTCTGTCTCGATTTTTAAAATTTGCTCCTTGTTAAGAAATTTGTCGAAATCAAGGGTAACAATATCCGCACCTAAATGAAAGCCTACGTTTTCACAGCCGAAAAGGCTGTGCGCCACACCCGATACTATATGCTCACCCGAGTGCTGCTGCATAAAATCAAATCTGCGGTCGAAATCAATAACACCTGTAACGGTAGCGCCTACAGGCAGAGGAGTATCTGTAATATGATAAATTATATCATCAGTTATCTGAACATCCGAAACGGCAGCATTATCTATTGTGCCTATATCCGACTGCTGACCTCCGCCCTCGGGGAAAAAGGCGGTTTTATCTAAAACAACCGCCCAGTTGTCATGGTACTTTTCGCACTCCAAAACAACTGCATCAAATATTTTTACAAAAGAATCCTCATCATATAATTTCTCTGTCAACTTAACTTCTCCTGTACAATATGTGCGGCTTTGTAAATATCCCCGCCGCCCATGGTTATTACAATATCGCCCTTTTCGGCAACTTCGATTATTTTATCTGCTATGTTATTAAAGCCGTCCACTACTACAGCATCATTAAGCTTTTCGGCTATATCCTCGGACTTTATGCCGTAGGTGTTTATTTCACGTGAACCCATAATCGGGGTTAAAATTACCTTATCCGCAACCGACAGCGCCTCTATAAATTCATCCTTTAAAAGTGCGGTGCGTGAGAAGGTAAAGGGCTGGAATACTGCTATAACACGCCTGTAATTAAGCTCCTTTGCCGCTTTAAGGGTTGCCTTTATCTCGGTGGGGTGATGGGCATAATCGTCGGCTAAAATAAAGCCGTTGTATTCCCCTAAAAATTCAAAGCGTCTGCCCGCTCCCGTAAAGGTTTCTATAGCTTTAGCTATACCGTCAGGCTCTACACCTTGCTCGTAAGCTACCGCAAAGCCTGCAAGACCGTTTAGAATATTGTGTCTGCCGGGGATATGCATATTAAGTCTCGTAAGCTTCTCGCCCTTTTTCATAACATCAAAGCTGAAACCGAATTTTCCACCCTCGATATTTTCGGGATAATAATCGTTTTTATCCGAAAAACCAAATGTTACGGTTTTAGCGGAAATACCCTCTGCCGCCTTAAGGCACAGCTCATCATCACCGTTTAAGTAGCAAAGGCTTGACATTGCAATAAACTTATGGAAAGATAAAACCAAGTTATCCATAGTCTTGAAATAATCAAGATGGTCGTTGTCGATATTAAGCATAACCGAAACGTCGGGGGAGAGCTGTAAAAAGGTGTCCACAAATTCACAGGACTCGCAAACCATAGTCTCGCTTTTGCCTGCAATACCGTTGGAATTTATTAACGGTAGCTTTCCGCCTATAACTGCTGTAGGATCCTGCTTGTTTAAAATCAAAATATGTGTTATCATAGAGGTAACGGTGGTTTTGCCGTGGGTACCGCATACACCTATAACATTATCGAAATGCCGTGTCAGCGCACCTAACATATGGCTTCGCTCCATTGTAGGAATACCCTTTTCGGCGGCGGCTACTAATTCGGGGTTGTCTTTAGATATTGCGGCGGAGTATACTATAAGCTCGGCACCCTCAATATTTTCGGCGCTGTGACCCATAAATACCTTAATTCCCAAAGCCTTTATCCGCTTTAGAGGGTCACTTTCGTTATTATCAGACCCTGTCAGGATATAACCCTTGCTGTGAAGTATCTCGGCTAAGGGGCACATACCGCTGCCGCCTATGCCAATCATATGAATACGCTTTACGCCTTCAATTATTTTATCTTCGTTACGGAGTTCTTTCATAATTCTCTCCTTAATTAAAAAATACTTTCTTTTATTATATTGCGAACGGCGAAAAAAATAAACACTTTTTTTAAAGGATATGGAAAAATATGCTTAAAATTCCTGAAAAAATTCAATATGTAATAGAAACTCTCGAAAGTAAAGGCTTTGAAGCCTATATTGTAGGCGGCTGTGTAAGGGATTTTCTTTTAGGCAAAGTGCCTCACGATTTCGATGTTACTACCAATGCCTTGCCCTGCGATATTCAGCGTGTTTTCGAGAAAACTGTTCCTACGGGAATAAGGCACGGTACGGTTACGGTAATAGTTGAAAAAGAGCCTGTTGAGGTCACTACCTTTCGCACAGAGGGGCAGTATACCGATTGCCGCCGACCCGATAAGGTGGAATTTGTAACCGACTTAAAATCCGACCTTGAAAGACGGGATTTTACGGTGAACGCAATGGCTTATAATAATACCGTTGGTCTTGTAGACTGTTTCGGTGGCAGAGATGACCTTGAAAAGGGGATTTTACGGGCGGTAGGTGCCCCCGAAAAGAGATTTAATGAGGATGCATTGCGTATTCTAAGACTTTTCCGTTTTTCCTCTCAGTTAGACTTTAGTATCGAAGAAAATACTCTTAATGCGGCTTTAAAACTGCAAAAGGGACTTGAAAAAATCAGTCGGGAGCGGATATTTACGGAGCTTTTCAAGGCTGTGGCAGGGGAAAATCCCGACGCTTTGGCACCGCTGATTAAAAGCGGAGGGCTTGAATTTTTAAATATAAAAAATCTGCCCAATTTTTCGATATTAAAGAAATGCCGAGAAAACAACAGCCTTGCATTTTTTAGCTTTGTTTTCCTGTCGGGAGCAGGTAATGATGTGTTAGATGAGTTAAAATGTTCAAATGCGCTTAAAAATTACTGCAAGGCTTTATCAGAGCTTTTGACAATGCCGAAGCCCCAAAACAAAACAGAAATTAAGGAAATGCTTAATATTAGCGGTGTTCCTGTTTTTGAGGATTTTTTAACTTTTCTTTCTGCCCGTGGGGATGATACCGAAAAAATATATAAGCTTTTAACGGAAATCACCGAAAATCAAGAACCCTACCGTATTTCTGATTTAAAAATCAGCGGAAAAGAGCTAATAAAGTTAGGTTTAAAGGGAAATGAAGTAGGAAATGCTTTGGAAAATTTGAGAAAATTCGTAATAGAAAACCCTGAAAAAAACAATAAGGCTGATTTAATGCGGAATGCGGAATTAACGATGTGACGCTTAAGCGTCACGTTATTATAATGTCGGCTTTGCCGACACATTTAATTACGCATTACGAATTCATAATTCCGAATTGAAATTTCCCTCTTGAATAAGGCTCTATTTAATGATAAAATTTTTAGAGTATATATAAAGGAATGAAAAATATGAGAACGGTTAAAATTCTGCACCTTGCAGATATACATATAGGCGCCGCCGAAAGCTTTTTAAGTGAGAAAGCAGAATCAAGACGGTACGAAACCCTTATAACCTTTGAAAAAATCGTAAATTTAGCCGCAGAAAACGGCGTTCAGGTAATAGCCGCCGCAGGGGATATTTTTGACTCTAATACGGTGGAAAGCAATTTTATAGAGGGTGTTTTTAATAAAATTGCCGAAAAGTCCGATATAAAATTTGTTTTTGCGGCAGGAAATCACGACCCGTTAGATTCCCGTTCACCATTTTTAAACAGAAAGCTCCCTGAAAACCTTTATGTTTTGTCTCCTCGGGATGACTGCAAGGTGTTCGACGATATCGGTCTTTGCGTTTACGGTCGCTCCTTTGACAGTATGTTTTTAAAGGGTGAGGAAAGGTTTACCCTTAAGCCTGAGCGTGAGGATTATGTAAACCTGATGGTGCAGCACGGTGAGCTAAAAAGCGATTTAAATTCCGACTATAACGCAATAACCCGTGAGTTTATAATAAACAGCGGTATGGATTATATTGCACTGGGTCATATCCACAAAAGAACCGAGATTGGAAAACTGGGCGAGACCTATTTTGCCTATTCGGGCTGTCCCGAGGGTCAGGGCTTTGACGAAACGGGCGAAAAGGGTGTTTATTTAGGCGAAATCGGCAAGAGTACATGCGAACTCGAATTTATACCCGTGGCAAGGCGCAAGCATATTGTGGAAAAGATTGATGTTTTGGGTATTTCCGACAGCGGCGAAATAGCCGCAAAAATCACTGACACCTTAAAGGAAAAATACGGCGAATATTATAGCGAAAACCTTTATAAAATAGAGCTTATCGGAAGCATTCCTCCCGAAACTCCGGTAACCGTTTCGGAAATCCAAAGTCGCCTTTCAGATCAGGTTTACTATATAAAAATCAAGGACAGCACCGAGCCTGGTTTTGATTTAGAGGCGCTTTCAAATGTG
>JAFUOL010000036.1 GCA_017481865.1 Clostridia bacterium
CTTTCAAAATACACTTTCATCTTATTTTTTTGAGAAAAGTGTTACCTATCATTGATTTATCTACACTCAAACATCAACTAAATTCAAAAAAAGTATTGACAAAGCATAGCCTTTAGTGGGATAATGTATTAGATATTATATCAATTACTGTTATTGGTGATGCTAATGCGAATTATTACCGGCTCTGCCAGAGGCAGACGGCTTATTACCCCCGAGGGTTTGGACGTTCGTCCTACACCCGAAAAGGTTAAGGAGGCGCTTTTCAGCGCTTTGCAGTTTGACATTGAGGGCAGACGTATACTTGATTTGTTTGCAGGCTCGGGTCAGTTAGGGCTGGAGGCTTTAAGCCGAGGTGCCGCTTCGGCAGTTTTTGTGGACTTATCACCTGTTTCAATAAAAACGGTGCAAAAAAATCTCGAAGCCACGGGGCTGACTGATAAGGCAAGGGTTTACAGAACAGATTATGCCGCTTTCTGTGCGGCAAGCTCGGAAACCTTTGATATTGCGTTTCTCGACCCACCCTATGCAAAAGGCTTATTACTGCCTGCCATAAAGGCGGTACTGCCTTTAATGAGCGACTACGGCATGGTAATATGCGAGCATCCACCTGAAGTTTCACTTCCTGAGGAGGTAGGCGGATTTTCGGTAAGCCGTACCTACCGCTACGGCAAGGTTACGGTAACGGTCTACAGAAAAGGCGGTGCGGAATGAAAAATATTATAGCCTTGTGCCCGGGTAGCTTCGACCCTGTAACCTACGGACATCTTGATATTATTACAAGATCCGCAGGCATGTTCAGTAAGGTCATAGTGGTAGTGGCAGGAAATGCTTCAAAGCATTGCTCCTTCACACCTGAGGAACGTGTTGAAATGATAAAAAAATGTGTTGCCGATCTCGATAATGTAGAGGTTGACCACTACGGCGGCTTACTTGCCGATTATGCGGCACAAAAGGGCGCTACCGCAATTATTAAGGGACTTAGAGCAATGTCGGATTTCGAGTATGAATTCCAAATGGCTCTTACCAATAAAAAGCTTAACCCCAATGTTGAGACCCTGTTTCTCACCACATCGGCACAAAACATGTATCTAAGCTCCAGTATGGTAAAGCAGATAGCTTCTATGGACGGAGATATTTCAAGCTTTGTACCCGACGTAATAAAGCAGGACATTATCGACAGAATCAAAGGAAACAAATAAAATACCAACGCTTAACGGAGGAAGAAAAAATGACACTTGATGAATTACTTGAACAGTTTGACGAGGTGCTTGACAGCGGCATCAAAATTCCCGGCAAGAAAACAGTTGTGGATGTTGAAAAATTAAGAGCTGTTGTAGACGATATACGTCTTAATATCCCTGCCGAAATTAAGCAGGCTAAGGGAATTGTTGCAGATAGAGCCGACATTATCACCAACGCCAAGCGTGAGGCTGATGCTATAATCCGCAGTGCAGAGGAGAAAGCCAAAGCCATGACCGCCCAAGAGGAAATAGTAAAGCTGTCCCAAGCTAAGGCGGCTGAAATCATTGCCAACGCTCAGACCAAGAGCCGTGAAATGAGAAAGGCAGCACAGGATTTTGTTGACGATATCATGCGCCGTGCAGACGAGGGTCTTACCGCAAATCTCGGCGAGGTGCGTAAAACCCGTGCCGCTTTAAAGCAGCAGATACCCACTGCCGCACCCACTAAGGAATAATTTTCACTCAAAAGCTCCTTTGAGTAGGAGCTTTTGGTTTTGCTTTCTTGAAAGGAGCACTGAAAGGTGTATAACAACATATCCCCCAACGTGAATTTCGTTGAAGAAGAGAAAAAAATAGAAAAGTTTTGGTCGGATGCCAAGATTTTTGAAAAGAGTATAGAGTCTCGCCGTGAGGGTGAGCCGTATGTATTTTATGACGGTCCCCCTACCGCTAACGGCAAACCCCATATCGGTCACGTGCTGACACGTGTTATTAAGGATATGATTCCCCGTTACAGAACCATGAAGGGCTATATGGTGCCCCGAAAAGCAGGATGGGACACCCACGGTCTGCCCGTTGAATTAGAGGTTGAAAAGCTTTTAGGTCTTGACGGTAAGGAGCAGATTGAGGAATACGGTCTTGAACCCTTTATCGACCACTGTAAGGAAAGTGTTTGGAAATATAAAGGTATGTGGGAGGATTTCTCCAAAACAGTCGGCTTCTGGGCTGATATGGATGACCCTTATGTTACCTATGACAATAACTTTATCGAGTCCGAATGGTGGGCATTAAAGCAGATTTTCGACAAGGGTCTTTTATATAAGGGCTTTAAAATCGTGCCCTACTGTCCCCGTTGCGGTACTCCGCTTTCTTCTCACGAAGTAGCTCAGGGGTATAAGAACGTTAAGGAGCGCAGTGCTGTTGTACGCTTCAAGGTAGTAAATGAGGATGCTTATTTCCTCGCCTGGACTACTACACCGTGGACACTTCCCTCCAACGTAGCCCTGTGTGTAAATCCTGACGAAACCTACTGCAAGGTAAAAGCCGCTGACGGTTACACCTACTATATGGCTAAAGCTTTGCTTGATAAGGTTTTGGGAAAATTAGCCACCGAGCAAACCTCCGCTTACGAAATAATAGAGGAATATGTCGGTACAGACCTCGAATATAAAGAATATGAGCCTTTGTTCGACTTTGTAAAGCCTGTTTGCGAAAAGCAAAATAAAAAGGGTCACTTTATTACCTGTGACAGCTACGTTACCATGACCGACGGTACAGGTATAGTTCATATTGCCCCTGCTTTCGGTGAGGATGATGCTAAGGTAGGCAGAAAGTACGATTTGCCCTTCGTTCAGTTTGTTAACGGTAAGGGCGAGTTAACAGAAGAAACACCTTATGCGGGTACCTTTGTAAAGGATGCCGACCCCATGGTCTTAAAGGACCTTGATGAAAAGGGACTTCTTTTTGATGCCCCTAAATTCGAGCATGATTATCCCTTCTGCTGGCGCTGTGACACCCCCCTTATCTACTACGCACGTGAATCATGGTTTATAAAAATGACCGATGTTAAGGATGACCTTATCCGTAACAATGATACCATTAACTGGATTCCCGAAAATATCGGCAAGGGACGTTTCGGTGACTGGCTTAAAAATGTTCAGGATTGGGGTATTTCCCGTAATAGATATTGGGGTACACCCCTTAATATCTGGACATGCGAATGCGGTCATATGCACTCTATCGGCAGTATTGAGGAACTGAAATCCATGTCCGACAATTGTCCTGACGATATTGAGCTCCACCGCCCCTTTATTGATGCGGTTACCATTAAGTGCCCTCATTGCGGTAAGGAAATGCACCGTGTACCCGAGGTTATTGACTGTTGGTTTGATTCGGGCTCAATGCCCTTTGCACAGCATCACTATCCCTTTGAAAATAAGGAATTGTTCGAGTCACAATTCCCGGCTGACTTTATTTCCGAGGCGGTTGACCAGACAAGAGGCTGGTTCTATTCACTTCTTGCTATTTCTACCCTTATTTTCGATAAGGCACCCTTTAAAAATGTTATCGTTTTAGGTCATGTTCAGGACGAAAACGGTCAGAAAATGAGTAAATCCAAGGGCAACGCTGTAGACCCGTTTGATGCTTTAGAGCAGTTCGGTGCAGACGCTATACGCTGGTATTTCTATACTAACTCCGCTCCGTGGCTTCCCAACCGTTTCCACGATAAGGCGGTTACAGAGGGTCAGCGCAAGTTTATGGGTACTCTTTGGAATACTTATGCATTCTATGTGCTTTATGCGAATATAGATAAATTCGACCCCACTAAGTACGATATTAAGGATTACCCCTTAACCGTTATGGATAAGTGGCTTTTGTCCCGTCTTAATTCTATGGTTAAGGCTGTGGACGATAACCTTGCTAACTACCGTATTCCCGAAGCCGCACGTGCCTTACAGGATTTCGTAGACGAAATGAGTAACTGGTATGTTCGCCGTGGACGTGAGCGTTACTGGGTTCAGGGCATGACCGACGATAAGACCGCCGCATACCTTACCCTTTATACAGCCCTTGTTACCACCGCTAAGGCAGCTGCTCCTATGATTCCTTTTATGGCTGAGAATATTTATCAGAATATCGTAAGAAATATTGATAAAGATGCTCCCGAAAGCATACATCTTTGCGACTTCCCTGAGGTTAACGAGAAGCTTATCGACCTGCACCTTGAGGAGCAGATGAACAAGGTTCTCGAAATAGTAGTTTTAGGCAGAGCGGCAAGAAACGGCTCGGCAAGAAAAAACCGTCAGCCCTTGGCTGTTATGTATGTTAAGGCGGAGGGTGCTCTCGAGGATATCTACACCGATATAATTAAGGATGAGCTTAACATTAAAAAGGTAAGCTTTACCGATGAGGTTGACGATTTTGTAACCTATCAGTTTAAGCCTCAGCTTAAGACCTTAGGTCCTAAGTACGGTAAGCAACTGGGTGAGATACGCAATGCTCTGTCTACTATTGACGGCTCGGCCGCTAAAAAGAGCTTGATACCAACGGCAAGGTAGTATTAAGCCTTTCGGCAGGTGATATTGAACTCACCGCTGAGGATTTGCTTATCGAGGCTCAGCAAAAGGAAGGATTTTTCACCGTTAACGACCGTGGAATTACCGTTGCTATTGATACTACCCTTACAGAGGAGCTGATTGAGGAAGGCTTTGTAAGAGAGATAGTAAGCAAGCTGCAGACCATGCGTAAGGAAGCAGGCTTTAACGTAACCGACCATATCGCCGTAACCCTTTCGGGCAGCAGTACCGTTACCGCTATTGCCGAGAAGTGCTCCGCAGAAATTTCGGGAGACACCCTTGCAGATAGTCTGGAAATTTGCGAGCCTATAGGCTTTGCTAAGGAGTGGGATATCAACGGTGAGCAGGTTACCATAGGCATTAAGAAAATTTAATTCTTGGAGGTTTTACGATGGAAAACAATACCGAAAATAAATTTGTTTTCGAGGATATCAGTTCTACCTCTCCTACCTTCAAAAGCGAAATGGTAGCCGCCGCAAACGAGTACTCAAACGGCGCTTTCAGGAATATCGACAAGGTAATAAAGGTAATTTCCTTTATAGTTGCTATCGCTATTGCCCTTGTATTTTTCGCAATAGCGGCAGTGCTTGTTATGCTGGATAAAACCTTTACCGTAATTGCCGTTGCAGTAGTTGTAGTCGGTTTAGTTCTTTCTCTTATATGCCTTTTCCTTATCTACGGAATAGGTCATATAATTACTCAAAATAAACAGATTTTAAGACATCTGCGTTTTTAATTGTCAGGTATTCTAAAAATGTTTAATTTGGATGAAAAAACTCCGAAATATAAAACAACAATATAAAAGAACCCGTCAAAAGCAGAATTAAAGCCTGCTTTTGACGGGTTCTTTTTGATTTATGCGGATGAAAATTTAAAAATAAATAGTTTTTAAGCTCATTAGCCTATCAAATGCTCTATGAGTATTTTGATACCTAAAATTATAAGTATAATGCCTCCGGCAAGCTCGGCTTTGGATTTGTATTTTGCACCGAACACGTTACCGATTTTGACGCCTACAGCCGAGAGTATAAAGGTTGTAACGCCTATAAATGATACGGCGGCGACTATGTTTACGTCGGGAAGTAGGGCAAAGGTTATTCCTACAGCCAAAGCGTCAATACTGGTAGCTATCGCCATTACGAGCATGGTTTTAAAGCCGAAGGAGCCGTCCGCCTCGTTTTCCCCGCCTGAAAAGGCTTCCTTTATCATATTGCCGCCTATAGCACCTAAAAGAATAAAGGCTATCCAATGGTCAACGGCGGTAACGTATTTTTCAAAGGCGGTGCAGAGAAAATAGCCTATAAGGGGCATCAGTGCCTGAAATCCTCCGAACCATATTCCTGCAATTATCATATGTTTAGGGTTTACCCTTTGGGTTGCAAGACCCTTGCAGACGGATACCGCAAAAGCGTCCATAGAAAGACCTACTGCCAGAATAAAAAGCTCTAATAAGCCCACTTTTAATCAGTTCCTTTTTTTGAAATGTAAAGCTATTTTACCGCATTTATCCGATATAGTCAATATTTTACGGTAAATTCGATTAAATTAAATAAAAATGTTGCGTGAAAGCAGCATAAATGATATAATATAAAAATAAAAAACAAAAGTTCGACGGAGGGTAAAGCTTATGTCAAAACCGCCCCTTACCGAAAAGCAGCAGGATGTTTATAATTTCTTAGTTAAACAGATGTCGCAGGGTCTGCCGCCTACTGTCAGGGAAATATGCTCGGCTACGGGTATTAAATCTACCTCCACCGTTCACGCAATTTTGGGCGCTTTGGAGGACGGGGGATATATTATAAGAGACCCTAAAAACTCCCGTTCAATAAGAGTTGATATGGGCGCACCCTCTGCTATGGTGCCTCTTGTAGGCAGAATAACCGCAGGAAAGCCGATTTTGGCAATTGAGGAAATTGAGGATTATATCCCTTACCCATCAAAGGATGCCGAAGGCCTTTTCGCACTAAAGGTAGTAGGTCTTTCTATGAAGGATGCAGGAATTTTAGACGGGGATATAATTGTAGCTAATAAAAATGTGCCCTGCCGAAACGGTGACATAGTTGTCGGTATGGACGGCGACTCGGCAACGGTTAAACGTCTTGTAATAAAGAATGGTCAAATAATATTTATGCCCGAAAACCCCGATTTTGAACCTATTTTTCCTGAAAATCCTACGGTTCTCGGAAAAGTAGTGGGAAGCTATAGGAAATATTGAAGTTATGAAAAAATATGTTGAAATTTTTACCGACGGCGCCTGCTCGGGTAATCCGGGTCCCGGCGGTTGGGGAGTAGTTTTGCGCTACGGTACTAAGGAAAAGGAGCTTTCGGGAGGCGAGAGAAATACCACCAACAACCGCATGGAATTGACTGCCGCTATAATGGGACTTTCGGCTTTAAAAGAACCGTGTAAGGTTCGCCTTGTTACCGATTCTAAATATGTGGCGGACGGTATAACCAAAGGCTGGGCGGCATCGTGGAGAAAAAACGGCTGGCGCAAGGCTGATAAAAAGCCTGCACTCAATCCCGATTTGTGGGAGCGGCTTTTAGACCTTATTTCTTACCATGAAGTCATAATTGATTGGGTAAAGGGTCATGCAGGTCACCCTGAAAACGAGCGGTGCGACCGTTTGGCGGTTGAATATTACAAAAATATCTGAGGATGAATATAATGTCAAGAAAAGAAAACATAAACTTTATTATTACAGGTGCACTTATCGCTGCCGTTTATGCAGGTCTTACTTTTTTAAGCAATGCTTTCGGTCTGGCTTACGGACCTATCCAGTTAAGAATATCCGAGGTGCTGACACTTCTGCCCGTATTCACCCCTGCGGCAATACCGGGGCTTACTGTTGGTTGCTTTATTGCAAATATAGGATCATTTAATGCGGCAGATATGATATTCGGTACACTTGCTACCCTGATTGCGGCGATAATTACCTACCTTTTAAGGAATGTTACCGTAAAAAAATTGCCGATACTTTCAATGCTTTCTCCCGTTATAGTAAATGCGCTGATAATCGGTCTTGAAATTGCAATACTTTTTCTGCCCGAGGGCTACAGCTTTTGGGGCTTTATAATTTCCACTTTGGAAGTGGGAGCAGGGGAGCTTATAGTTTGCTTTGTGTTAGGCGTGCCTTTCTATCTCGCAGTAAATAAATACCGCATTTTCGATATGAAATTTACGAAGCGATAGTATTGCTTGTAAAAAACGTTTCGATGTGTTAAAATTATACGAATACAATTAAGGTGTGATATATATGTGTGAAAATAATACCGAAGCCGCTAAAAAGAAGGTTTTAAGCTGTATCCAACCCAGCGGTATGCTTACCTTGGGTAATTATTTGGGTGCACTTAAAAACTGGGTGGCTATGCAGGAGGAGTTTGACTGCACCTACGCCGTAGCAGATTTGCACGCTATAACCGTCCGTCAGGAGCCGGCAAAGCTCAGGAGCCAGATATATTCTACCTACGCTCTGCTTTTAGCGCTTGGTATAGACCCCGAAAAACACACGGTTTTTATACAGTCCCATGTGCCCGAGCACTCTGCCCTTTCATGGTTGCTTTCATGTAATACGCAGTTCGGCGAAATGGCAAGAATGACCCAGTTTAAGGATAAATCGGCAAAGCACCCTGAAAATGTTAATGTAGGACTTTTCTCCTACCCCGTGCTTATGGCGGCGGATATTCTGCTTTACAAGCCTGATTTAGTTCCCGTTGGTCACGACCAAAAACAGCATTTAGAGATCGCCCGTGATATTGCTATCCGTTTTAACAATAAATACGGTGATGTTTTCACCGTTCCCGAACCCTATATTCCAAAAATCGGCGCAAGGGTAATGTCACTTCAGGACCCAACAAAGAAAATGTCGAAATCGGACGATAATCTTAACGCTTGGGTGGCTATTCTTGACGATAGGGATACTATAATAAGAAAGTTTAAGCGTGCCGTTACCGATTCCGAGGCGGTAGTGCGTATGGCTGACGAAAAACCGGGAATTTCCAACCTTATAACCATTTATTCCGCCGTTACGGGTAAAACTACCCAGGAAGTGGAAAAGGAATTTGACGGCAAAGGCTACGGCGATTTCAAATTAGCCGTTGGTGAGGCGGTTGCCGATACACTTAACCCCATCAAAGAACGTTATGACGAAATCATAAAGGATAAAAAGGCTTTAGAACAGCTTTATAAAGAGGGTGCAAACAAAGCTGAGCGAGTAGCACGTAAAACCTACTTTAAGGCAATGAAAAAGGTCGGTTTCGTATTATGATGTTCCCCCTTGCAGGAAACGAAAAAATAAAGACAGCACTTGGCAACGCAATAAAAGAAAACCGTATTCCCCACGCTATAATTATTGAGGGAGATTCGGGGCTTGGCAAGCATACCCTTACAAAATTTATAGCTAAGGCGGCTGTTTGTGATGTTGAGGATGCTCCTTGCGGTGTTTGTAAAAACTGCCATTTAGCTGATATAAGCTCCCACCCTGATATATCGGTAACCGCTCCTGAGGACGGTAAAAAAAATATATCCGTAGCACAAATAAGAAGCTTAAGAAATGAAACCTTTGTAAAGCCCCACATGGCTAAAAGACGGGTTTTTATAATAGATTTTGCAGATACTATGAACGAGCAGTCTCAAAATGCACTATTAAAGGTGCTGGAGGAACCGCCTGCTGATATAATTTTCATCCTTATAGCCGAAAGTAAGGCGGCTTTGCTTGAGACCATAATTTCACGCTGTGTGGTGCTGACTTTAAGTGCGCCCGAACTGTCACAGGCTGTGGATTTTATCGGACAAAAAGGAAATTATTCACATAGCGAAATTGCCGAAGCTTTAAGAGAAACCGCTTGCAATATTGGTAAGGCTTTAGCTTTGCTATCGGGAGAAAGCGATACTAAAACCTCTGCGGCGGCAAAGGAATTTATTGAATGTATGCTAAGGTGTGATGAATTCGGATGCCTTAAATGCTGTGCTCCCTTTGAAAAAAAACGTGTTGAGGCAGACAGATTTTTAAAGGATTTGAAATATAATACTGTCCTAAAAATTAAGAAAAACACAGGCAAACCGCAGGCTAAGGCATTAGCACGGTTTTATTCGGGACTATCTCTTTATGAAAAAAGTCTCGCTACCAATATAAATTTAAGCCTTTTGTTCTGCGCCCTTTCGGCAGAGGCTACGAAAATCATGAAATAACTTTGGAGGAAAGTATGACAGA
>JAFUOL010000037.1 GCA_017481865.1 Clostridia bacterium
CATTTTTTCGGCATCGGCGTCGGTATCGTAAATTACGGTACCGTCCTCTGCTACTAAGGTTAGTCGGTAGCGGTCGGAATTAAGGGTGGTAAGATAGGTTTCGCCTATTTGCTCTGTAGCCGCCGCCGCAAGAGAAAGCTCGTCTTTTAGCTGTTCTGACTGCATATCGGCAAAATAATCGTAAAGAACTCCCGTAACTATGACAAGGGAGGCTATAAGTACCGTAGCGGCAACACTAAGTATTGAACGTAAAATTTTATTGGTCATTTTTTACCTCCATACGGTAACCTACGTTACGCACAGTTTCTATTAAATCTCCGTATTCTCCTAATTTTTGGCGGAGGGTGCGTATGTGCATATCCACGGTTCTTGTTTCTCCGCAAAAATCCGAGCCCCAAATTTGACTGTAAAGCTGATCTCTTGTAAACACCATACCGCTATGAGATAGTAAAAGCTTTAAAAGCTCAAATTCCTTAAATGTAAGGGTAATACGCTCACCGTTTAAGGTGACGGTGTGCTCATCGGAATTTACGCACAATTCTCCGACCTGTAAGACGTGGGATAAGGTTTGGGGCTTACAACGTCTTAAAACCGCCTTTACACGGGATACCATTTCCATCATACCGAAGGGCTTTACAAGATAATCGTCCGCCCCTAAATCAAGACTTTGCACCTTGTCATATTCTGCACCCTTTGCGGTAGCCATTATTACGGGAATATCGCAATATTCAAAGGAGGCTTTCATTCTCTTTAAAATCTCTATACCGTCCGTTTCGGGGAGCATAACATCAAGCAGGACAAGCTCGGGCTTTTCTTTTTTAAGCGCCTCGAAAAAAGAGGCTCCGTCCTCAAAGCCTTTAGCTTGATAGCCTGTGGAGTTAAGGGCATATACCTCTATATCTCGGATGCTTGCATCGTCCTCAACACACCAAATCATGCTTACTCCTCCTTATGTATTCCGGTAACCGAGAAAATTACCCACTCGGCAATATTTACGGCATGGTCGCCTATACGCTCAAAATACTTGGTAATCATCAGCAAATCAAGTGCGTATTCACCGTCCGTAGGGTTGGAGGCAATTATTTCTATAAGCTTATTCTTAGCCGAAATAAAATAATTGTCCACCGTGTCATCCAGACCGATTACCGATTTTGCCAGTTCAACATCTTGGGAAACGAATGCGTCTACGCTTTTGGTAACCATTTTAATTGTCTCTTTAGCCATATCGTGAATGTGTGCGCTTTCATTAGCGGTTCTGCCATTTAAGCAGGTTATTATCTCGGCAATATCCTCGGCTTGGTCGCCTATCCGCTCCATATCGGTAATCATTTTAAGTGCGGCGGAAATCTGCCGTAAATCCCTTGCAACGGGCTGTTGCTGTAAAAGAAGCTTTAAACAGCGGGATTCTATATCCCTTTCCTTGTGGTCTATTTCGGAGGAAATAGGCGCCACCTTAGCCGCAAGTGAAAGGTCGCCCTCCGACAGGGCTTTTGCGGTCATGGCGATAGCCTCTTCACATAAGGCACCCATTTCTATCATTTCCTTATTTAAAAGAGCCAATTGCTCGTCAAATTTACTTCTCATCAGCCAAACCTTCCTGTTATATAGTCTTCGGTACGTTTATCATTGGGCTGTGAAAACAGCCTTTCTGTATTTCCCCATTCTACAAGCTCGCCCAATAGGAAAAAAGCGGTATTGTCCGAAATACGGACTGACTGCTGCATATTATGAGTTACTATAATTATAGTATACTCGTCTTTAAGCTGTAGTGCAAGCTCCTCTATGCGTGAGGTGGATATAGGGTCAAGGGCGCTTGTAGGCTCATCCATTAAAAGTACTTTAGGCTTAACGGCAAGGGCACGGGCTATGCAAAGTCGCTGCTGCTGTCCGCCCGAAAGACCCAATGCATTCTTTTTAAGTCTGTCCTTAACCTCATCCCATATAGCCGCATCACGCAAAGCCTTTTCCACTATATCGTCAAGCTTTGCTTTGTTTTTAATTCCGTGGGTGCGAGGACCGTAGGCGATATTGTCATAAATACTCATGGGGAAGGGGTTGGGTTTTTGGAATACCATACCTACGTCACGGCGTAATTCATTTACATCAACCGACGGGTCAAATATATTCGTCCCGTTGTAGCTTACATCGCCCGTGATTTTTACACCGGGAATAAGGTCATTCATACGGTTAAGGGTCTTTAAAAAGGTGGATTTACCGCAGCCCGAGGGACCGATTAGTGCGGTAATGCTTTTTTCGGGTATTTCTATATTTACACTTTTTAGTGCCTGTGTATTACCGTACCATAGGCAAAGGTTTTCCGCAGTCATTATATTGCTCATAATTTTCTCCTTTTATTGAAATATCTGCTTACCAGCGTGGCAGAAAGGTTTATAAGTATGGTAAGTATCATAAGTATGGCGGCTATCGAAAAGGAAACACCGAATTCGCCCTGCTCCTTAGCATATACATAGAGGGCAACTGTAAGTGTAGCTCCGGGGCTTGTAAGACCTTCTATAACGCCGTTAAGGGCATGGGCAAAGCCTGCTGTAAAGAGAAGCGCCGCCGATTCGCCTAAAATTCGTCCTACCGATAATATACAGCCTGTTATTACACCGTCCACACAGCCCGGCAGTACTACCGTTCGGATTACCCGCCATTTGCCTGCACCTAAGCCGAATGCACCCTCACGGTAGCTTTGCGGTACGGTTTTAAGGCTTTCCTGGGTAGTTCTCATTACCGTGGGTAAATTCATAATTACTAACGTCAGAGCACCCGCTAAAAGGGAGGTTTTCATATTAAGAAATTGGCAAAAGAAAAGCATGCCTACAAGTCCGTAAATAATAGAGGGTATACCCGACAGTGTTTCTGCGGCATACTCTATAATTCCCACTACCTTTTTGTTGCTTGCGTATTCGGTTAGATATATCGCCGCTCCCACACCCAAAGGTATAACGATTAAAAGGGTAGCCAAAACTATGTAAACCGTATTTAAAATATCGGGCAGAATACCTATTCTGTTCTGAAGATAGCTTGGCTTTGTGGAAAGCAGCTCCCATGTAATATTGGGTAACCCCTTCGCAAAAACATAAATAACAAGAAAAAGTACAAGTGCGGCGGTAGCAAGGGCGGAAATAAGCATAAGCGTGCGCATTACCGTTATGTATGCTCGGCGCTTTTTACTGATTTTTTGTGTTAGCATATGTTATTTCTCCTTGTCCCGTTTTAAAAAGAAGTTGAGTGTTGCGTTTATTAACATTATGAAAAGGAATAGCACTAAAGCTATGGAAAACAGCGCCTGCTGCTGAAGTCCGCTTGAATAGGACATTTCGCCTGCAACCGCCGTTGTAAGGAAACGGACACTCCCGAAAAGGGAAGGCATGTTAGGTACATTACCTGATACCATCATAACCGCCATAGCCTCGCCTATAGCTCTGCCTACACCCAGTACAACTGCGGTGGCAATACCGCTTTTAGCCGCAGGAACGGATACCTTAAAATAGGTTTCAACAGGTGTTGCTCCTAATGATAGTGAAGCCTCCTCATACTCTTTGGGTACTGCTTCGAGAGCGGTTATAGATACCTTTATGATAGAGGGGAGAATCATTATAGCAAGTACTATAATTGCCGCAAGTAAGCTTGCGCCGTCAGGTATTTTGAAAAGCTTGCGTATACCGGGTACTAATATAAGCATACCTACAAGACCGTACACAACCGACGGTATACCTGCCAGTAGGCTTACCGCCGCCTCCATAACGGCTTTTATCCTTTTAGGTGCCATTTTTGCGAGATATACGGCAGTAAAAAAGCCTATAGGAACACCGATTACAATTGCTCCTGCTGTGCCGTAAATGCTTGTAAGTATAAAGGGCAAAATGCCGAAGGAGGGCTCTGCTGCGGAGGATTCCCATTTTTTCCCAAAGAGGAATTTAAACAGACCTATTTCACGTATGGCAGGTATACCTGAAATAACAAGATAGACTGTTATCAACAGAACACAGCCTACAGTTATAAGCCCTAAAATAAGAAAGACACCGTGTATAACGTTTTCCAATAATTTCTTTTTGTTCATATAAAACCTCTAATTGTGCCATAAGCGGCGGCTCTAAAGAACCGTCGCTTAAATGTTTCTTAGTTTACTGCTACAACACCGGCAGAAGCAATTGTTTCTGCGGCATCGCTTGAGGTTACCCAGTCAAAGAATTCCTGAGCTTCATCGGAAAGCTTTGTATCCTTCTTTGTTACCAGAACAAAGGGACGCTGAATTACGTAGCTGCCGTCCTTTACGGTTTCCTCTGAGGCTTCAACACCGCCTACCTTAAGCGCCTTTACGCTGTCCTTAACAGAGGCAAGTGAGGCATAGCCTATAGCAGCAGGGTTTTGTGATACTGCTGTGATAACGTCACCCGTGGAGGTAAGCTCCTGACGGTATTGGCAGGCATCCTCTGTATCGGTAATAGATTCGAAGCCGTCTCTTGTTCCGCTGTTTGCCTCACGACCGATAAGTACTATCTCTGCATCGCTTCCGCCAACCTCTTTCCAGTTGGTGATTTCGCCCTTATAGATTTTAGCGATTGTTTCTAAGCTTAAGTCGTCGACGGTATTTTCTGTGTTTACAATAACGGCGATTCCGTCAAGCGCTAAGGTTGTGCCTACAAGACCTTCTGCCTTTTCCTCGTCCTTAAGCTCACGGCTTGAAAGTCCGATATCACAGCGGCCCTGACCTACAGCCTCAATTCCCGAACCTGAGCCTGTGGGATTGTAGGTTACGGTAATTCCGGTGTCCTCTTCAAAAGCCTCACCCAAAGCGCCGATAACCTTTTCCATAGAGGTTGAACCGTCGGTTGATACGGCTTTCTCAGATGAGGAGCAGCCTGCAAGTGCGGTACATGCTAAAAGTGCAGCAATAAGTAAACTTAAAATCTTTTTCATAACATAGATTTCCTTTCATTTTTTAATTTTCGCTTTTTGTTTGCTACGTGTATAATTGTAAAGTGTGTTTGTAAAGTTCGAAAGAAGCCTTTTGTAAAATCTATGTCAAATTTCATAGGAAAATCATTAGTACATAAACTACATGTTTTATCCAAAGCATGTATATATTAACTTTGCCTGAAATCCATTGACATAAAATTTTTATTGATGTATAATATTAACTTGAAAAATGATGTTTTTTCGAGAATTTTAATCGCTTTTAAGAAAGGTATGTCAAAAATGGCTTTTAAACTTCATGGAGTTAATGTTCCTCATAGGAAAAACACCGCAAATATGCCGCCTGTCAGGATGAATATACCTAAAACGGTTACACTTCCGATGTCGATGCATATAGGTGCTCCTGCAAATCCTATAGTTAAGGTTGGCGACCATGTGGATGTCGGTACACTTGTGGCTGAGGCTGTCGGTGCAGTTTCGTCCCCCGTATACGCAAGCGTTTCGGGAACGGTTAAGGGTATTTCGGATATCCTTTTATCAAACGGTAATACCGTACCTGCCGTAACCATCGAATCCGACGGGGAAATGACGGTTGACAGTAAAATCACTCCCCCTACGATAAACAGCAGGGAGGACCTTATAAACGCAATAAGATTAAGCGGTATAGTAGGTCTTGGCGGTGCTGGCTTTCCTACCTATGTTAAATTCGGCGGTGACAAGCCCTTAGATATTGAGGAGCTTATAGTAAACGGTGCCGAGTGTGAGCCGTATATTACAAGTGACTCTGTAACCATGACCGAGAGTGCTGAGGATATTTCTTATGCTTTGGATATGCTTACTAAATACCTTAATATAAATAAGGTAATAATCGGTATCGAAAAGAATAAGCCCGAGGCGATAAAGAGTATGGAAAAAGTCGCCGAAACGAGGGAAAAGGTAAGCGTTAAGGTTTTACCCTCCATGTACCCCCAAGGCGGTGAAAAGGTAATAGTTTACCATACTACGGGCAAGAAAATACCAAACGGCGGACTGCCTATAAACGTAGGCTGTGTTGTAAGCAACAGCTCTACTGTTGCCGCTATAGGAAAGTATCTTAAAACGGGTATGCCTTTGGTAGAGCGCTGTATTACTGTAGACGGCGGTGCTGTAAAGGAGCCTAAAAACGTAATAGCTCCTATAGGTACTTCGCTTAATGATGTATTTGAATTTTGCGGCGGCTTTAAACAGGAAGTCGGCAAGGTACTTTACGGCGGGCCTATGATGGGTATTGCAGTACCCGATACCTCCGTTCCCGTCCTTAAAAATACCAACGCTGTAATAGCCCTCACCGAAAAAGAGGCTAAGCTGCCCGAGCCGACACCCTGTATTAAGTGCGGAGCCTGTGTAAATCACTGTCCCTTCGGTATAAACCCTGCCGCTATTGCAAAGGCATATAAAAATGATGATATCGAGGGTATGGAAAAGGCAGGAGCTACCCTTTGTATGGAGTGCGGTTGCTGTTCCTTTATATGCCCTACAAATCGCCCATTAGTTCAGACAAATAAGCTGGCTAAGTTGGCTATTCGCAACGCTAAAGTTAAGGAGGCAAAGTAAATATGGATACAAAACTGCATCTTTCGGTATCTCCCCATATTCATTGCGGTAATTCTACTAGCAAGGTTATGCTGGATGTCATAATTGCTCTGCTTCCTGCAACAGTAGCCGGCGTTATCATATTCGGCTTTTCCTCTATCGGTGTAATTGCCGTAACTGTTTTAGCGGCGATGATTTCCGAATTTATATTCAACAAGATTGTAAAGAAAAAACAGACGGTAGGGGATTTAAGTGCTGTAGTAACAGGTCTGTTGTTAGCTCTGAATTTGCCTGCAAATATACCCCTTTGGCAAGCGGCTGTGGGAGCGGTTTTTGCAATCATAATTGTTAAATGTCTTTTCGGCGGAATTGGCAATAATCTTGTAAACCCTGCAATTACCGCCAGAGTATTTATGCTTGTAGCCTTCGGCTCTATGACCAAGGCGGCATTTCCTATTGACTCTGCCTCGAGTGCTACACCACTTGTGGAATTGGCAGAGGGAAAGGCAGTATCTTTAACCGACTTGTTTTTAGGCAACATAGGCGGCGCTATCGGCGAGACCTGTGCTTTAGCCTTACTTATCGGCGGAATTTATCTTCTTGTTCGCAAGGTTATCACATGGCAGATACCCCTTTGCTTTATTGGTACGGTATTTGTTTTAAGCTTACTACTTGAAGGCTTTGATTTTAGCTTGGCTTTAAGTCAGATATTATCGGGCGGACTGTTTATCGGTGCTTTCTTTATGGCTACCGATTATGTGACTTCGCCCTCGACCCCATGGGGCAAGGTGATTTTCGGTATAGGCGCAGGTATTGTTACGGTGCTTATACGCTTTTACGGTAATTACCCAGAGGGTGTGTCCTTTGCGATACTTCTTATGAACGTTTTAAACCCCTATATTGAAAAATGGACTCCGAGAAAACTGTTTGGAGGCGAAAAGAAATGAATAAACATATGAAGAGTGTTATTTCCTTAACGGCTATATGTGCGGCAGTTTCTCTGCTGTTAGCTGTAACAAACTATGTAACAGCGCCGATTATTGAAAAACAGCAAAGTGCCGCCGCTAACGAGGCTTTATATCAGGTTATGCCTGACGGTGAGGATTTTCAGGCGGTAGACCTTACTAAGTACGAACTGCCCGACAGCATTACCGAGGCTTACAGTGAGAAAAACGGCGGATACGTATTTAAAATCACCACTACGGGTTATTCCTCAGGCTTTATTATAATGTGCGGTGTGGATGCAAGCGGTACAGTTACAGGCGCTACCTACATTGCAAGCAGTGAGACTTTAGGCGAGGAAGCTACCTACGGTGAAAAGCTCAAAGGCGCTACCCTTGATACCGTGGAATCGGTGGAAACCGTTTCGGGTGCTACCAAAACTACATCTGCTTACCGCAATGCAGTAAAGGATTCTTTGGGTGCCGCTGTTATTTTAGGCGGAGGCTCTGTAGACCTTAGAAGTGATGAGGAAATCCTTAATGATAATTTAAGCGCCGCACTTCCTTCGGCAGAGGGTAAATTTACTTCTGTTTTCATAACCGAGGAATTAACCGATATTAACTCTGTTTATAAGGCTGAAAACGGTGCAGGCTATGTATTTGTTTCGGGCGAAAGCTTTATTGCTACCGATAATGAGGGTAATGTAACAAGCGAAACCAAGCTTAAGGACACGGTCGAAACAAACGCTAAAAAGCTGATAGCATCTACCTTGACCGAAATAGATATTTCAGGTTATGCTGATATGCCATCTCAGGTACAAAAGGCATACAAGACCGCAAGCGGAAATTATGTATTTGATTTACGTGCGGCAGGTTACGGCATTAACGGCGATAAATATACCGCATCAGGTGAATACATCTATATTAAGGTTTCGGCTACGGCTGACGGTAAAATAATCGCTTGCGAAACCGTTTCCCAAAAGGAAAGTGACGGTATAGGCTCGGCTTGCGCCGATTCGTCCTTCTATACTCAGTTCAACGGCAAAACTGCTGACACCTATAAGGATATAGACGCTATAAGCGGTGCGACTGTAACCACAAACGGCTACACTACCGCAATATCCAAGGTGTTCGAGGCTATAAATATTTTGAAAGGGGGAGCCTGAAAATGAACAAAAACAGTAATATGTCAATATTTTTAAAGGGCTTACTTCTTGAAAATCCCGTTTTTGTCCTGATTCTCGGAACCTGTCCCACCCTTGCTACTTCAACTACAGTTATAGGGGCTCTAGGCATGGGTCTTGCCGCAACAGCGGTGCTTATATGCTCTAATGCTGTAATTTCATTGCTTCGTAAGGTTATACCCGATTCTGTAAGAATTCCCTGCTATATAGTAATAATTGCAGGCTTTGTAACCATAGTTCAGATGATTATACATGCATATTTGCCCGAGCTGTATGACCTTTTGGGAGTTTACTTAGCTCTCATAACGGTTAACTGTATAATTTTAGGCAGAGCCGAAATGTTTGCAGGCAAAAACAGCGTCGGCAAATCCGCTTTAGACGGTGCGGGTATGGGTCTCGGCTTTACCTTGGCTTTACTTTGTATGGCAACTGTAAGAGAAGTACTGGGTGCTGGCTCATTTGCAGGAATTGAAATTCCTTTTTTGAGCCGGTTTAAGATAGAGTATTTAACCAAAGCCCCCGGCGGCTTTATGGTTTACGGTATTCTTATTGCCGTAGTTTATAAGCTTACCCACGGCAAAGCTCCTAAGAAAAAAGAGTTTAGCTGTGCAGGCTGTCCCTCGGCAGGATTTTGCAATGCCGCTTGTGAAAATACACCGGTTAAGGAGGAAAATTAAATGGATACCTTTAGAAGTTTAATTATTATATTGATGTCCTCTGTGCTGGTAAATAACTATGTGTTAAGCCGTTTTTTGGGTATTTGTCCCTTCTTGGGTGTTTCCAAAAAGCTTAATCAGGCAACAGGTATGGGCATATCTGTTATATTTGTAATGGTTATGGCTACTGCCGTTACTTGGCCCTTACAGCATTTTGTGCTGGATAAATTCGGTCTCGGCTATATGCAGACTATTGTATTTATCCTCGTTATTGCCGTGCTTGTTCAGTTTATTGAAATGGCTTTAAAGAAGTTTATTCCCTCTCTCCATAAGAGTTTAGGTGTATATCTGCCCCTTATTACCACAAACTGTGCGGTATTGGGCGTTACAATTGAAAACGTAAGTGAAATGAATTACAATTTTGTAGAGTCTATAGTAAATTCTTTAGGCTGTGGGCTCGGTTTCTTACTTGCAATGGTGCTTTTCTCGGGTGTACGCTCTAAAATAGAGGAAAGCGAAATCCCCGAAAGCTTCAGAGGACTTCCCGCAACACTTATTGCGGCATCCTTTGTATCCCTTGCCTTTTTCGGCTTTGCAGGTATTGTTGATAATTTGTTTGCATAAGCAAACAGCAAAAGGAGAAAATTAAATGTTAGGTGATATTTTAATTGCTTTCTCTGTTGTGACCCTTGCAGGACTTGTGTTAGGCATTCTTTTAGCATTGGCCGCACATTTTCTCTTTGTAAAAGAGGATGAAACGGTAATCCGTGTGCGTGAGTGTCTGCCCGGTGTAAACTGCGGTGCCTGCGGCTTTACGGGATGTGACGAATACGCCAAGGCACTTGCAGGCGGCGGAGTTAAAACCAACCTTTGTATCCCGGGTGCGGATGCCGTAGCCGCTAAGGTTGCGGAAATTTTAGGTGTTGCGGCAGAGGATGTTGTCGAAAAAACCGCATACGTTCACTGTAACGGCAACTGCAACGTAACAACTAAAAAGGTGAATTATGAAGGTATAAATACCTGCCTTGCCTCATCTATGCTTTACGGCGGACCCGATACCTGCCGCTACGGCTGTCTGGGCTGTGGAGATTGTGCTAAGGTCTGTCCCGTTGGCGCTATATGTGTAAAAGACGGTGTCGCTCATGTAGACAGCAGAATTTGTATCGGTTGCGGAATGTGTGTAAAGACCTGTCCCAAGCACATTATAGAGCTTGTGCCTCAAACTGCTAAAACCGTTGTTATGTGTTCAAGTAAGGATAAGGGCGCCGTTGCTAGAAAGGCATGCAAAAACGCATGTGTGGCTTGCGAGAAGTGTGAAATTAACTGCCCCGAAAATGCAATAGTAGTTGAAAATAATATTTCGGTTATTGATTACAGTAAGTGTACCTCCTGCGGAAAATGTGCTGAGGTCTGTCCTACCCATTGTATAAAAACGGTAAAAGCAAGTGTGTCCTGAAAAGAGAAGGCTTAGAAACGATATTTTGCTGATTGCGGTAATTTTTGCCGTAGCTTTAATAGGTTTTTTAGTTTTTAAATCTACTATGAAAACGGGCGATTATGTCACCGTTTCTATAGACGGTGTAGAAAAATACCGCTACAGCTTATCCGAAAACATACAAACGGACATAATAACAGGGGAGAATACAAACCGCCTTGTTATTGACGGCGGTAAGGCTTATATAACCGAGGCTGACTGTCCCGATAAAATTTGCGTAGGTCACAGAGGTATCTCCAAAACGGGGGAGACTATAGTTTGCCTTCCTCATAAGGTGGTAGTTGCTGTTGTCAGTGGAGAGGACGAGGCTGATATCATTGCGTAGTATGAAAACTCAAACCAAAAGGCTTACCTTTTTAGGAATAGCTGTAGCAATTGCTTTGGTGCTTTCCTATATAGAAATGCTATTGCCACCTATATGGTCGGCAGTACCGGGTATAAAAGCAGGACTTCCCAACATAGTAATAATACTGGTTCTTTACGGATTATCCTTAAAGGATGCGGCGGCAGTGTCCCTTGTGAGATTGGCATTAGTTACCCTGCTGTTCGGCAATGCCATGACCCTTTTGTACAGCCTTGCAGGGGCGGTATTGAGTCTGGGTATAATGGCTATTTTAAAGAAAATTAACTCCTTTTCGGTAGTAGGTGTCAGTATTGCAGGCGCCGTTTTCCATAATTTGGGGCAGATAATTGTTGCAATAATTATCATGCAAACCAAGGAAATCGGGTATTATATGATTGTACTGGCATTTTCAGGAACTATAGCTGGAATATTCGTAGGGCTTTTGGGTGGAATACTTTTAAAGTATTTTAAAAGACTTAAGCTTTAATACTCACAAAATCAGTTGACAATAAAGCCTATTTATTGTATAATTTGTTGGCAAAATAAAAAAATAGTTAGGAGTTTTTGTTATGAAAAAAGTTTTTAGCGCTGTTCTTTCTTTGTTAATGCTTTTGTCTGTAATCTCCCTTGCGGGTTGTGGCAAAGCAGAGACACTCAAATTCGGTATGGGCATTTATTCTTATACCGAGGAAGCCACCAATGCTGACGGTGACACCAACGGCGAGGGTGAGGCTATCCATACTGTCGCCGCTGTTCTCCTGAACGCTGACGGTAAAATCGTAAAGTGTGTTATCGATACTGCTGACATTACAGTTGCTTATACCTCCGAGGGTAAGGCTGTTGCTTCCGAAGAATTTAAAACAAAGTATGAGCTCGGAAGTGATTACGGCATGGTAGCCTACGGCGGTGCCGCTAAAGAGTGGTACGAGCAGGTTGACGCTTTTGTTTCCGTAGTTGAAGGCAAGACCATTGACGAGGTTAAGGCTCTCGTAGCTGACGGTGGAAAAGGTACAGAGGACGTTATTACTGCCGGCTGTACAATCGGCATAACCGATTTTATTTCTGCACTCGAAAATGCAGTTAAAAATGCTACAGACTCTGACGCTACTGCTGACGATACATTAAAGCTCGGTGTAGTTTCAGCAGCCGAAACTAAGGATGCTACAGAGGAGGCTGACGGTTCAAACGAGGTTTCAACCACAGTTGTTGCCGCCGTTTTAAAGGATTCCAAGGTAGTTGCTTCCTCTACAGATGTTGTTTCTGCTGAGTTTACCTTTAATGCTAAGGGTGAGTCCACCGTAGCTGAAAGCGGTGCGCTTACCACCAAAAAGCAGGCAGGTGCTAACTACGGTATGGCTTCATATGGTACAGACTTAAACGGCGATGGTACCGTTAAGGAGTGGAACGAGCAGGCTGCCGCTTTTGATGAGGCTTTAAAGGGTAAAACCGCCGATGAAATTTCTGCTTTGGCAGTAGATACCGGCTACGGCGTAGAGTCCTTACAGACCGCAGGCTGCACCATCAATGTAAATGACATGGTAAAGGCAGCAGTTAAGGCCGCAAAATAATTTCAAGTATAACGAATAAGGGGTCTCTGTGAGACCCCTTTTATTTTTAAAGGTAGATTTATGAAAAAACTTTTAACTTTATTTCTTGCATTATTGTCTGTGTTTCAAATGTTACTCCTTTCAGGATGTAATAATCAAAAAACAAAATACACAGATTACTCCTTTGATTATTTCGATACCGTTACCAACATTGTTGGCTATGAGAATACAAAGGAGGAGTTTGATGCCGTTTGCGAAAAAATCAAAGTGAGGCTGCAAGAGTATCACAGACTTTATAATATTTACAACCGCTATGAAGGGGTAAATAATCTTTGTATGCTGAACGAGGTCAAGGGCGGAGCACATAAAGAGCTTACTGTTGAGAGTAAAATTATCGACCTGCTTGACTACTCTTTAGAGATGTATAACCTCACAAACGGAAAAGTTAATGTGGCAATGGGAAGTGTTTTGTCTATTTGGCATGAGTATAGGCAAGAGGGTCTCGATAATCCCGAAAACGCAAAGCTGCCGGATATGTCGGCACTTAAATCGGCGGCGGAGCATACCGATATAAACGGTGTGGTAATCGACAAAACGGACAGTACTGTCTACCTTTCCGACCCCGAGATGAAGTTAGATGTAGGTGCAATTGCCAAAGGCTATGCCGTAGAGGAAACGGCGAAATGGATGGAAAATGAGGGGATTGGCGGTTATATATTAAACGTCGGTGGAAATGTACGTATCGTAGGAACACGTCCCGATGGGGAGAAATGGAAGGTGGGTATCGAAAATCCTGATACCGAAAATGAGGACGAGCCATATATCGCCTATTTGGGGCTTGATAGCGTAGCCCTTGTTACAAGCGGCTCCTATCAGCGTTATTACACCGTTGACGGTAAGCGCTACCACCATATAATCGACCCCGAAACCCTTATGCCGGGGGAAAACTTTAATTCTGTATCGGTACTGTGTGAAAGCTCCGCTAAGGCGGATGCACTTTCTACCGCACTTTTCTCCATGACCTACGAGGAGGGTAAGGCACTTATAGAATCTATACCCGATACCGAGGCTATGTGGGTATTGCCAAACGGCGAACAACGCTACTCCTCGGGGTTTGAAAACTATTTAATATAATCAATTTTTAAACGGGCGCACACATAGTTGCGCCCCTACTCTTAATATTTTCTGCACGGTTTTTATTTGTATATTGGCGGGAAATTGGATAAAACTACTTAAAAAGGAGTGGTTTTATGCGACCCGACAATAAAGAATACGGAAAAATGGTACAAAAGCTGTCACCGAAATCGCCTAAGATAAAAGACTTTGTCTGTGCCTACTGTGTAGGCGGTTTAATTTGTGTAATAGGTCAGCTTTTTATGGAGCTTTACAAGTACCTCGGAATGGAGGAAAAGGTGGTTAAAATGCTAGTGCCCGTAACCCTTGTATTTATAGCGGCATTGCTTACGGGACTAAAGCTTTTCGATAAAATTGCAAAGCATGCGGGAGCAGGTACATTAGTACCTATAACCGGCTTTGCCAATGCTGTAGTTTCCCCTGCAATCGAATTTAAAAGCGAGGGCTGGATTTTGGGGTTAGGCGCTAAAATTTTTACAATCGCAGGCCCTGTTATTGCCTACGGTACTTTGGCGAGCGTATTGTATGGAATTATTTATTGGATAATGAAAATGCTTTAAACGAACAGCACCGCAAAACACGGTGCTGTTCGTTTATATAATAATTCACCTTGCACTTTCCTTTAAGAAGCCGCTTTGATAGGCGGAAAGGAGCATGGTTAATCCCTCTATTTGCTGGGTAATAGTCTGACCGTCATCGGTTTCACGTACACGTATACGCTTTTCCATAACATCAAATACTACCGTGGTGGAAAGAATGTCCTTATTGCCTGCAATAGCGTTTGCCACACCCTCGAAAGGCTCGTGGGCAATAATGCGCATACCGTAGGAATTGTACACCAACGTATATCCTGCAGTACCGGTCTTATCCTGATAAGCACGGCAAAAGCCGCCGTCAATAACTATAAGCCGTCCGTTAGCTTTTATGGGACTTTCGCCCTTCAAACGGCGGACGGGCACGTGGCCGTTGATAATGTGGCTGTGGGGGTCGTTAAGTCCGAACTCATGGAGTATTTTAAGGCATGCCTCCTCGTCATGATACAGGTTATAGTAAGGGTTTCTCGGCTCGTCATGGGTTTCGGGGTTACTTACAAGCAACCGCTCAAAGGTACAAATACGGTCTCTGCCAAACAAAGGGGAATTGCGTCCGCACCACAAAAACCACATTAAATCCTTGCCGTGTCTTTCTTCATCGGAATTCCAAGCCGCATGGTAGCCTCGGCGGATAATACGCTCTATAGCATCGAGAAGCGCCTTGCCGTGTAAAGGCTTGCCCTCAATATCCAAATCCATTAAGCTTCCGTCTCCATTCATAGGGATACAGCCGTGGAACAGCAGATTTTTGTTAGAGCACTTATAAAGTCCACCTTTTGAGAAAAGAAAGTCTACATGACGCTGTAGTTTTTCACTGCGGCGAAAGGCGGTTTTCAACTGCTCCATAACCTGCTCCTCTTGAGGGGTCAGTCTGTAGGGGTCATGGGGGTCAATTGTGGGGAAATCAGAGTCCTTTAAAGGATAAATTTTACCGCCGATATTTACAGTACCATCGCTGTAGTTTATCTTATCAAGCAGCAGACGGTCCTCCATATGGAAATCGGGGTTGCGGCGAATAATAAGACCCTCCAGCTTAAATAGGATAACCGCAATTGCCTTATGCATTCTCGCTACTAAGTAGGGAGAGTTTGTAGCGTAGGAGGAGGTATCGCCGTCGCCCTTAGGCATAAAGCAGGAAACATCCTTATCCCTGTAAACCTCGTCCGCAAACAGGGCAAGGGGACGCAGGTTTATGCCGTAGCCTACCTCTATAGTGTCAAGATTGCCGTAGGAAAAGGAATTATTCAGCGCATTGGCAATACAGGTGCGGCTTCCGCAGGCGGCGCCCATCCATAGAATATCATGGTTGCCCCATTGAATATCAACTCCGTGGTGGGCGATAAGGTCGTCCAGCACTATATCGGGACGTGAGCCTCGGTCAAAAATATCTCCCACAATATGTAGCTTATCCACAATAAGTCTTTTGATTGTGGAGGTGAGGTCGATTATCAGGTTTTCCGCCTGACCTAAATCAATAATGGTGGAAAGTATGTTTTCGTGATAAGCCGAGCGGTTGATTTCGCCAATATCGTGGTTCATCATCAGCTCCTCGATAATATATGCATATTCGCTTGGCAATGCCTTACGCACCTTACTGCGGGTGTACTTTGATGCTACCAAACGGCAGACCGATAAAAGCTGTAACAAAACCTGACGGTAGTATTCTGCCTGTTCGGCTTTATCCTCGGGAGCCTCCTTAAGCTTTGAATTTGGGTAGTAAATAAGTGTAGCAAGCTCTGCTCTTTCATTTGATGTCAATGTGTCGCCAAACAGTACATCTAATTTTTCCCGTATAGCGCCCGAGGCATTATTGAGGATATGACGGAAAGCTTCATACTCACCGTGAATATCAGATATAAAATGCTCCGTACCTTTGGGTAGGTTTAAAATTGCACGCAGATTTATAACCTCCGCCGCCGCTGTGCGTACGGTGGGGTATTGTTTTGAAAGTGCGTCCAAATAAAGTCGGTTTTCAGCAAATTGTGAGTCTGTATAGTGTTTCATAGAAAACCTCTTTCTAAATTTACTTCAATTATATTATACTATATTATGGCAGAAAAGTAAATATTTCTAATCTTGGAGATGTTGCAAAATAATATCAAGATTTTGGTCGGAGTATTCTATTTCAGAGGAGAAAAGCCGTGCGGTCTCTGCCTGTTCTGTAAATGTAAAGCTTCCTTTTTCGGTGAAAGAAACAGCGCCTATATAATATATAACGGTAAAGCTAAGGGCGGCAAATAGGGCATAAATTTTTGCATCTGTCTTATCAAAGGCAGAGCTTAAATGGCGGTATATTAAGTAAACCAATAACTGCTCGTATTCGGTTTGACGGTTTTTCATGTAGAGGTCGAATTCCTTTAAATTTGCGGTTTTAAAGCCTGATTTAAGCCTGTTTAAAGCTGCTGTCCAAGCCCCGTCCAGCCTTTCAAGACCCAGAAATATGCCGCACCACTTGTCTAAATCGAATTGGGGTAGGGTGGTACTGCAAAGCAGGAGCATATCCTTAATTCTTTCGGTAATGTTTTTATTTCGGTTTTGCAAAACGGCAATAATACCGTCTCTAAGGGTTATTATTTTGTTCTCATATTCGCTTTCGCCCTCGGTTTCAAGCTTTACGGTATCGGGATTATCGAGAATTATCCTCGCCGCCTCCTCACAGCAAAGCCCTATACCTGCCTCGGTTCTGTCATATAATTCGTTATAAAATCTCGGGTGCTCACGGCAGATATGGCATAGATGCTTTTCACCAAAACCGATAATAATATCGCAAAGATTATCCTTATTTAAAAAGGGACAGCGTTCATTTTCACCCAAGATAAAATGCGGTTCACCGTCTATCGAAATATTTTCGTCAAATATATTACCTACAGAGCGGTAAAAGCTATATGTATCGGGGTCAATGTCAATTTCCCAGCCGATACAGCAGTTGTGACGGCACTCACTCTTTATGCATTTGAATTTTTTATAGTAATCGGGAAAAACAAAGAGCATTCTAATCACCGCTTATTTCAAATTCTATATTACCGCTGGTTGTAGTGACCTCGCAATTTCCGCCCGTTGCGGAGCGGGGGACGTTAATATCGCCGCTTGTGGTATCGGTAATAAATATTTTGCTTGTGAGCAGTTCACCTTCAATGTCACCGCTGGTGGTTTTAATCCAAAGGGTATTGGCATCGCTTTCGTCAAGGTCAACGTTACCGCTTACGCTTTTAAGCTCTATATTGTCAGCGGCGATAACATTTGATAATTCAATGTCTCCGCTTGTGGTTTTAGCCGTGATATTTTCTGCTTTTATACTATTAAGCTCTATATTGCCGCTTACGGTCTGTAAGGTCAAAGCATTTTCTGTATTAGCGGAAAAGCTTATATCTCCGCTTGTGGTGTATATTTCAGCGTTCTTAAAGCTGAAATTCTTTGAAATTCTTATATCTCCGCTTACAGCTTCTAAATGCAGAGTATCATAAGCGTTTTGAGGCAGATACACAGTTACTTCATCGGTTTCGCCAAAGGTAATACCGATAAGGTCATACCATTTTCTCAGGTCCTGACTTTTTATTGTTAAGGTTTCGTTTTCTACTTCAACCGTATGAGACATTTTATCCGTTTCGTTGCATAAAACATAACATTCGCCGTTTTCGGATGGCTCAAAATACACATTACTTGAAATTTCACCGATTTTGATATTACTAAAAGCTTCATTTACCGTATAGGTGTTTTGCTTATAGTTATCGGTACTTAAAAGCTTGAAATTAAAGCCTGTTACCGCTAAAGCGCAAACCGAAATCAGAGCACCTAAAACAACTAATCCTATAGCTGTTGCTATCCATATCTTTTTTGATTTTTTCATTATGCTTCCTACTTTCCTTTAATGCATTTCTTTAACAGAACAAAGATTTCTTTTGACAAAATTACAGTGTATTTTGTGATTTGATTAAATCCAAAAAACAACAGTATTGAAATTCCGGCTAAAATCAGTCCTGTTCCGAAAAACAGCACAGCCTGAACCGTATAGCCTGAAAAAATCAGCATAAAGGCAGAGGCTGCACCTAATATTCCGCCTGCGGCTAAGGATAGGTCAATAGCATAGAGGGTTAATATTGCCGACCAAATAACAATGTATACCGCAAGAATTACGATTGCCGCCGCTAATAAAAGGGGAAGCCAAACAGGGGAGCCTAATATCAAAAGAATTATTTCCCATATTTTCGGGGTGCGGCGGGTTTTCGGCAAAATCAAAGGTGTACTTTCGCTTAATATCTGTGATACTATTTCCTCCACAGAGCCTACAGCGCTTACGGCATCAGCCTCTGCTAAGCCGTCCTCCATTCGGTCTGCTATCATTTCGCTGTAATAATCCAGCGATTTTTTTATGTCATTCTCGGGTATTCCCTTTAATCCACTGCTGATTTCCGTAAGAAATTGCTGTTTATTCATTTTTTCCATCCTCCCTGACTACAAATTTGTATATAGACATTATTTCTCTCCATTCATCCTTAAAGGCTTCTATACGCTCCAAACCGGTTTTTGTTATGCGGTAGTACTTTCTGAGCCTTCCGTTATGCTCGGCGGAACGTACCGTTAAAAGCTCTGCCGCTTCAAGTCTTCTGAGAATTGGGTAGAGGGTCGATTCGGATATTTCTATATATGGCTTCATATCCTTTATTATTTGGTAACCGTAAGAATCGTTATCCTTTATGGCGGCAAGAACGCAAATGTCTAAAAGACCACGTTTTAATTGTATATCCATGATATACCTCCTTTTGCATAATACTATATCACACATAGTATTGCATGTCAATAGTTTTTGTATTAAAATTAAAAAAAGGTAAAATAATATTGTTATAGGGTGATTATATGGCAATTAGATTAAACCCTAATAAGTCTATTGTTGAAAATATTAAAAAAGGGCTTAAAGCGAAAGGCGGATACTGCCCCTGCCGAATATCCAAAACAGAGGACAATAAATGTATGTGCAAAGAATTCAGGGAGCAGATAGCCGACCCTGATTTTGAAGGCTACTGCCATTGTATGCTGTATTATAAATCTAAAGATTAGAAAGGTGATTGTTATGTCGGTACTTACAGTAAATAAAGATAATTTTGAGACTGCTGTTCAAAACAGCGAGAAAACAGTTCTTGTTGATTTCTGGGCTTCGTGGTGCGGTCCCTGCCGTATGGTGTCACCCATAGTGGATGAAATTGCAGAGGAAAATCCTCAATACCTTGTGGCTAAAGTAAATGTTGACGAGGAGCCTGAATTAGCGCAGAAATTCGGTATCCAAAGTATACCTACACTTATAGTGTTTAAGGATGGTAAAATCGCCGATAAAATGATAGGTGTCCGCTCAAAGGAGCAGATACTCAGTATGCTGGAATAGGGAATATGTTTAATTAAAATTACTGATTGACAAATTGGTAAATTTATAGTATTATAATTACAGTTAGCGGCGGCTAACTCGAAGTTAACCGCCGCTTTATTTATAGATAGCAGTTAGCATACGCTAACTGACGAAAGGAGCTTATATGAGTGTTGTAATTGTAGGCGGAAACGAATGTATGATACGCCAATACAAAAACCTTTGCAGTGAATACAAATGTAAAGCAAAGGTTTACCCTAAAATGGCAAGCGGACTCAAAAATATAGGAACACCCGATTTGTTGGTGCTTTTTACAAATACCGTATCACATAAAATGATACGCTGTGCTTTAAGTGAAACTAAAGGGCAAAATGTAAAAATTGCACGCTCCCACAGCAGCTCAATGTCGGCACTGAAAACCATTTTGGAAGAACACATAGCATAAGGTCGGAACAATATGTCGGAAGAATTGATAGTTAGATACTGTTCTCCAACACTTGCCGGTATGAAAACGGGAAATATGTTTAACTGCACCTATTCGGATATAACCGAAATGCGTGACAGTATTCGCCGCTGGAACAAATTGCTTGTTAAAAAAGGACTGCGCATACTTCCGCTGAGGTTTCAAAATAATCGGGCACTTATTTATATATACCGCCCGTCACGGCTTTCCCGTGATTTACGGCACGAAACCGCCAGCCGTTTACTGCTTGAGCTAGGTTACGGAATGGAAACACCCGAACGCTGTGTTGTACAATTAAAAAAGCGTTTGGGCGAATGTTAGGAATTTCCCCACGAAATCGGGCTGTTTCTCGGATACCCTCCCGAGGATGTCTGCGGATTTATCGAGAACAAGGCAGGGGAGTGTAAATGTGTGGGCTGTTGGAAGGTTTACGGAGATGCCGAGGCGGCACGTAAAATCTTTGCAAAGTATAAGAAATGCACCGATGTTTATTGCACACAGTTGGCTCATGGCAGGTCTATTGAACGACTGACGGTTAATATATAAGCAACAGCTTATTCACGGTGCGGCGGATTATAATTTTTCAAAATCTGCCGCACCGTGCTTGCATATAGGGCAGATTATATCCTCGGGTAACTCGTCGCCCTCGTAAACATATCCGCAGACCTTGCAAATATATCCCTTTTTAGGTTTATTTTGGGGTTTGGGTTTTACATTTTTATGATAATAGGAGTAGGTCATTGTCTCTGCTAAGCTTATAACCTTAGCCTCGGTTACGGTGCATATGAACATACCGTGAGTGTCAAGGTCAACATACTGCTCTAATTTAAGCGACATAAAGGAATTTATATATTCGTCAAGGTACACAAGTCCGTTATTCGAACGGGACGGCTCAATGCCCTCAAATTTATTTGTATTCTTTCCGCTGACAAATCCGAATTTCTCGAATACTGAAAAAGGAGCATCCACAGTCAGGCAGTTAACATTCATAATTCCCGTCTGTTTAATAATATCATGAGAATAATTTCCCTTGTTTACCGTAACGGCAATTCTGTTAGGGGTGTCGGTTACCTGTGTAACGGTGTTAACGATTAAAGCGTTGTCCTTTTTACCGTCGTTAGAGGTTACCGCATACAGACCGTAGCCTATATTAAAAAGGGCTTTTGGGTCAATTTGACTGTTGATACCGATTGTTGTATTCATTAAAATATCCTCCGAATAAATTATTCTATAATTTTCCCGTCGGTAGAGATGGTCACTACCTGCCACGGGATAAATTTACCGCTTGCCTGCAAGGCACGCTTTACAGCATTCTCAATACCGCCGCAGCAGGGTACCTCCATACGAACTACCTTAACACTTTTAATATTATTATTTGCAATAATTTGCGTCAGCTTTTCGGCATAATCGCCCTCATCTAATTTTGGACAGCCTATAAGTGTTATGTGGTTGCGAATGAAATCCTCATGGAAGTTGCCGTAGGCATAAGCTGTGCAGTCGGCGGCTATAAGCAGATTTGCATTTTCAAAATACGGCGCATTAACGGGAACCAGCTTAATTTGGCAGGGCCATTGCAAAAGGCGGCTTTTAACATTTGCCGTTCTTGCAGTCTCGGTAGAAGCTTGACGGTTTATGGTTTTAGACTGTGTTCCCGGGCAGCCGCAGGGCAGCTTTACACCGAACTTTTTCATCTTAGCCTGACGGACGGCGTCCTCATCATAAGCAGGGGCTTCACGCTCCTCAAAGGTGATAGCATTTGTGGGGCATGCAGGAAGGCAGTCACCCAGCCCGTCACAGTAATCCTCACGGGTAAGCTTTGCTTTTCCGTCTATCATCTCGATAGCACCCTCATGACAGGCGGCGGCACACGCCCCGCAGCCGTTACATTTTTCCTCATCTATCTTTATAATTTTGCGTAACATTTTTCATATCCTCCTTGTTTTTCTATGCCTATTGTAGTATAATAAGCTTAAAAAGTATGTTGAAATTTCAACAAACGGAGAAAATTATGAAAAAACATTTTGATATTTTGAGAAAATGCTCTCTTTTCAATCAAATAGAGGATGAAAAACTAATAAAAATGCTTGGCTGTCTGGGCGCAAGGGTGGAGACCTTTGATAAAAAATATACCATTATGGCGGAGGGAAATCCCGCAAAGTATATCGGTATTATGTTGTCAGGTTCTGCACAAATCTTTCAAATAGATTACTTTGGGAACAGAAGCATTGTAGCAGGAGTGGAGCCGTCCGAAATGTTTTGCGAGGCTTTTGCCTGTGCCGAGGTAGCCGCTGTTCCTGTAACGGTGGTGGCAAACGAGCCGTGCGAGGTAATGTTTATAGACTGTAATCATATTCTGCACACCTGCACCAATAACTGTGGCTTTCATCAGCAGCTGATATTTAACCTGATGAAAAGCTTGGCTACTAAGAATATTATGTTCCATAGGAAAATAGAAATTACGTCAAAGCGTTCTACCAGAGAAAAAATAATGGCTTACCTGATGTTTTGCGCCAAAAAGGCGGACAGTAACAGCTTTGATATACCCTTTGACCGTCAGGAACTTGCCGATTACCTGGAGGTTGACCGCAGCGGTCTGTCTGCCGAAATAAGTAAGCTTCGCAAGCAGGGTATTATCAAAAGCTACAAAAAGCATTTTGAGCTGTTATAAATTTAGTGTGTTAATATTTTCAATATTACAGATAATAGTTGCCATAGAAATTGTACTACAGGGTGCTTTGGGACACTGCTTGCCTCGCAAAAACAGGCAAAAATGAAACACCATTGCAATCCTAAGCTTAGAGTTCGGTTACAATGGTGTTTTCTGTATCAATTACCGCCGGGACCGTCTCTTCGCTCACGAGTATCAGGAACTTCAATTTTTCCCTTTATATCGCTGGGATTTACATGCTTTTTATTTTTAGATTCCAAATCCTGTTTTTGTTTTCTTTCTTTTTCTTCAGACATAATATATAACTCCTTTCTTTCATTAGTATTTGCCTTAGTTCTGAATTTCATTCAAGTCATTAGTCGCAGGCATGCAGCTATGACCTTTGCATACATAGTAGGTGGTTTTACCGTTTTTTAGCGGATATTCCTCTGTAGGCTGCGGTAAAAGGCTTACTGCTGCATCTAAGGGAACAGCTAACGGTATATTGTTGCTGTCTGCCTGTTCATCGAGCACAACTGTTACTTTCATCGGAGGCTCATCATACTCTAAAAGCGCAGTCAGAAACATCGCATAGCCGGGCAGGTACTGAGCTTTCGATGCGAGAAAATTTAATTGCTGCTCTGCCGTGATTTTATATTTTTCATCGGAAGTAATAAGTGATAACCGAACAAGGTTGTATGCCATTAGCGAGTTTCCGCTGGGAATGGCACCGTCGTAGGTTTCCTTCGGACGCAATATCAGTTCCTCGCTGTTATTGCCGTATAAATAAAAACCGCCTGTATTATCACCAAAATCGGATATTGCCTTTCCACAGAAACGACCTGCCAGTTTTAAATATTCTCTGTCTAAGGTTGCTTTGTAAAGAGAAAGCATAGCAAAAATATAGGCTGCATAATCATCCAAAAAGCCTATTACTCCGCACTTTCCCTCCCGGAAGCTGACATACAATGTGTCGTCTTTACACAGGTATTTTTGTATAAAGGCAGCTGCCTTTTGTGCTGTGCTTAGATAAATGTCTTTTTTGCTTACAAGATATAACTCGCACATTGCGGCTATCATCAAAGAGTTCCATGATGTTAATATCTTGTCATCCAAATGAAGAGAATACCGTTTTTTTCGGTAAAGCACCAACTGCGGCAAAAAAGTATCAAAGGATTTATCTGCAGGGTCACTGCTAAGCAAATTCGGTATATTCTTTCCTTCAAAATTACCGATATTGCTTATATCAAAATGTCGGTTAAAGGCTTCTCCGTCCTTTTCCCCTAACACACCGATAATTTCATCCGGTGTAAACAGATAATATTTTCCTTCTTCACCCTCACTGTCGGCATCCTGCGCACTGTAGAAACCGCCTTCCTGTGATGTCATTTCACGTAAAATATAATCAGCAGTTTTCTCTGCAATTTCGAGATACAATGTCTTTTTTGTAATATTGTACGCCTTGCAGTATGCGAGTATCAGCAATGCATTGTCATACAACATCTTTTCAAAATGAGGGACAAGAAACTTTTTGTCGGTGGAATATCGGCAGAAACCAAACCCGATATGGTCAAACATACCGCCACGGTACATTTGCATAAGTGTGTGTTCCGCCATTTGCAGACATTCATTTCTTTTATAGCGTTCGTAGTAAGAAAGCAAAAACAGAATATTATGCGGCGTTGGAAACTTTGGGGCACGACCGAAGCCCCCGTTCTTGTTGTCGTATATGTGCTCATAAACTGCTGTTGCAGAATGGGTCAGCCCTAAATCGGCATTTTCGGGTGTATTCTCTGCGTTGTTAAGATGAGCGATAATTTTGTCTGACTCCCCAAGCAGCGAATCACGGTCATTATTCCATTTTTCGTGTATGGCAATAAGAAGCTCTTTAAGACCTATCATTCCGCCACGGGAGGTTTTCGGAAAATATGTGCCTGCAAAAAACGGTTTTTGCTCGGCACTCATGAAAATACTTGTAGGCCAGCCGCCGCTCCCCGTGAATGCCTGACATACCGCCATATAAACGCTGTCTATATCGGGCCGTTCCTCTTTATCAACCTTTATTGATATAAAATAACGGTTTAAAAGCTCGGCTATTTCATTATCCTCAAAGCTCTCGTGAGCTATTACATGGCACCAATGGCAGGAGCTGTATCCAATGCTTAAAAAGATAGGCTTGTCTTCCTCTTTAGCACGTTCAAACGCCTCGTTTCCCCACGGATACCAGTCGACAGGATTTTCTTTGTGCTGTAGAAGATACGGACTTGTCTCATATTTTAAACGGTTACTCAAATTATCACCACTTTCATTATTGTATTTATCATTCGCATAATGTTACCTCATTATGCGAAAAATTGGATATACTAAATGCACAAACAAAAGAAAGGAATGAATTGAATGTCAGTATTAAGCGTTAATAAAAATAATTTTAATATCATCGAACAATTTTAAGGAGGCTTAATATGGCTCAGATTTATGATATGCTTATCATCGGCGGAGGCCCTGCGGGATATACCGCCGCCCTGTATGCTTCTCGTGCCGGAATGGATACCGTTGTTATCGAGAAAATATCAGCAGGCGGTCAAATGGCGCTGACCGATATTATAGATAATTATCCCGGCTTTGAGGAAGGAATTGATGGCTTTACTTTGGGCATGAAAATGCAGCAGTGTGCTCAACGCTTCGGAGCAAAAACCGAGTACGCAGAAGTTACATCGGTGGATTTTTCGCAGGACATTAAAAAGGTGGAAACTGTAAACGGAATTTTTTTAGGAAAAACGGTTGTAATTTCCACCGGTGCCAATCCGAGAAAATTGGGGCTGACAAATGAAGAGGAGCTGCTGGGTAAAGGTGTTCATTACTGCGCTCACTGCGACGGTCGGTTTTACAAGGATAGGACAGTCGTTGTTGTCGGAGGCGGCAACAGTGCTGCGGCAGATGCACTGTATCTTTCCCGAATTGCAAAAAAGGTTTATGTGGTTCACCGCAGAGATACACTTAGAGCAACCAAGATTTATCACGAGCCTTTGATGAATGCTGCGAATGTAGAATTCCTCTGGAACAGCACGGTTTCGGACTTTATTGCAGACAGTAAAGTGGTTGGCGCAAAAATTAAAGATGTAAATACAGGAGCTACTGTCGATATTGTATGTGACGGTATTTTTATCAGTATCGGCAGAAAGCCTGCAACGGAGTTTCTCGGCGACGCTTTGGAATTGGATAAAAGCGGATACATTGTCGCTGACGAATCAACGAAAACAAGCATCTGCGGTGTGTATGCTGTAGGTGATGTTCGGACAAAGGCTCTGCGTCAGGTTGTTACTGCCGTTTCGGACGGTGCTACTGCCGTACACTTTGCCGAGGAATATCTATCGAGATAATGCGTTAAAGACCTGTCCTAAGGTGAATTTTTTGTGGTGACAGTTTTATAATGTTATGGTATACTGTATCTGTGGTGACGTGTATGAGAATTTTATTTGAGGACGAAAGTGTTATCGTCTGCATAAAGGAAAGGGGACTGCTTTCCCAAACAGATTCGGGCGGAGGGGAGAGCATGGTTTCTCTGTTATCGGCTCATTGTAATAATCAAGTTTACCCCTTGCATCGACTGGACCGTGAGGTGGGCGGTGTTATGGTTTATGCCAAGACTAAAAAAGCGGCGGCAAATTTGAGCCGAGATATTGCCGAGCATAAATTTATAAAGGAATATATTGCTTTAATACACGGCAAGCCCGAAAGTGACAGCGGCGAAATGCGGGATTTACTTTTTAAAGACAGCAGGAAAAATAAATCCTTTGTGGTAAAACGTCAGCGCAAGGGAGTAAAAGAGGCTTTGCTTGAATACTCCTTACTTGAAACCGACGGTGATTTTTCTACGGTTTTGGTTAGGCTTCATACAGGGCGCACCCACCAGATACGTGTGCAGTTTGCCTCACGCAAAATGCCCCTTAAGGGAGACAAAAAATACGGTGCTAAGGACGAAAGTAGAAATATAGGCTTGTGGTCTTTCAGAATTACCTTTAATCACCCTGTAACGGGGGAAAAGCTCAGCTTTAGTGAACCGCCTGATTTTTAGATAATATAGCAAAAAAAAAGCCCCACTTATGTGGGGCTGAAATTTTATGCACTCAAATAATACTTGACAAGTGACTGCAATAATGTATCACGGTCGACACGGCGTATAAGATTACGTGCGTTATTATGAGTGGTGATATAGGTCGGGTCTTCGGATAGAATGTAACCCACTATTTGATTTATGGGGTTGTAGCCCTTTTCTTTAAGAGAATCATACACAGTTATCAAAATATTTCTGATTTCCTGCTCGGTCTGGTCACCTATAGAAAAGGTCATAGTTCTGTCGTTCATATGAAAACACCTCTCACAATTAGTATCTTTCCCTATTGTATATCACTTTTATAAAAAGTTCAAGTATTATTTTCTAAGCTCTGCACCGATTGATTCCAATTTCTTGATAATCTTAGTATTAACATCTTCGATTTCTTTATCACTTAAAGTGCTGTCAGCCGAACGAAGCCATACACTGTAGGCAACGCTCTTTTTGCCCTCGGGGATTTGGGCCCCCTGATAAACGTCAAACAGCTCTATTCTTTCGAGAAGTCTGCCAGCTCCTGAGGAAATAGCTCTTTCGATATTGCCTACGGGAACATCGGCATCGACTAACATTGCAAAGTCACGCTCAACAGCGGGGAATTTAGGCAGAGGCTTGTAAACGGTTTTACGTTTTTCAATACCAAGCAGAATATCAAGCTTGATTTCGGCAACGTAAACCTTTTCCTCAATTCCGTAGGAAGCGGTAACTGTGGGGTGAACCTCACCGAAAACACCGATTTCCTTGTTGTTGGCTTTAATGAGCGCCTGTCTGCCGGGGTGGAGGTAGGGCTCGGTGCTTCTTTCATACATTGTATGCGCACCGAAAATCTTGCATACCGCCTCTATTAAGCCCTTAAGGGTAAAGAAATCCTCATCCTTGCCGTAAATACCTATGGACATTGTAGTAAGCTCATGGGGCTGTTCGGTAATAGGCAGGCTCTTTGGAACAAAGCGCTTGCTTATCTCGAAAAATCTGCCGTCGGAAATTTTCTTGTTTATGTTGGTGGCAAGAACGGTCAGCATACTTGTTGTAAGCTGAGTTCGCATGGTTGAGTATTCGTCACCCAAGGGATTGATAATCTTAATTTGCTGACGGCGAACATCATCCTCCGGAAGGAGTAATGTATCAATAGCCTTGCTTGCTATAAATGAGTAGGTAGCGATTTCGTAAGCGCCTGCACCTGTAAGCAGTTTCTTGATTTTATCGGTTTTAATGCGCTCGGGCAGTAATTTTCCACGTACAACAGTACCCTTCATAGGTGTACCTACAATATGGTCATAGCCGTAAATACGCATAACTTCCTCAGCGAGATCCGCTCTGCCTTCGATATCGTCCCTTATAGAGGGCACACGGCAGGTAATTTCCTTGCCGTTAATTGTAGTAGGCAGACCTAAGCGGTTGAGAATATCAACAATCGTTTCGTCGGGAACATCTACACCGATAAGCTCCATAATACGGTCGGTGGTAACGGTGATAATTCTGTCCTCGGGAAGCCCTTGATTACAGTCAATAACACCATCGATAATATCACCTGCGTCAAGCTCGTAGATAAGCTGTAAAGCACGCTCGGCGGCATACTCGACATTCACAATGTCGATACCTCTTTCGTATCTGCCGCTGGCTTCGGTACGGATACCCAAGGTTCTGCCTGTATGACGGATATTGTCACGGCGGAACTTAGCCGACTCCAAGAACAAATCCTTAGTATCGTTTTCAATCTCACTTTCCTTACCGCCCATAATACCTGCAAGGCAGGAGGGCTTTTCTCCGTCTGCGATTACAAGCATATCCTCGGTAAGGTTATAATCCTTACCGTCAAGGGTGGTAATTGTCTCGCCTGCACGGGCATTACGAACGATAATTTTCTTGTCAGCCAAATCGTTGTAGTTAAAGGCATGCATAGGCTGACCTGTTTCAAGCATTACAAAGTTGGTAATATCAACTATGTTGTTAATAGGTCTCATACCGGATGCAATAATAGCCTTCTGCATCCAAACGGGGGACTCTTTAATTCTTAAATTCTTAACAACACGTCCGATATATCTGGGGCAGAGGTCATAGTTTTTAACCTCAACGCTTATATAATCATTTATATTACCGCCGACGGTTTTATATTCCGGTTTCGGTGCTTTAAATTCTGTACCTAATACAACCCCGATTTCTTTTGCTACACCCAAAAAACAGTTGCAGTCGGGACGGTTAGCGGTGATTTTAAAGTCGATAATATAATCGTCAAGTCCTAAAACCTCACGCATATCTGTACCTACGGGATGTGTCTCTTTAAGGATAAGTATTCCGTTTACCGAAGCGCCCTCGTAATCAGCCTCGGTAAGGCATAATTCCTCACCCGAGCAGAGCATACCGTTAGATGGAACACCTCTGAGCTTTCCGTTTACAATATGTGCTCCGCAGGGAAGATAACTGTCATTCAAAGCGGCAGGAACAAGGTCACCAACCTTAATGTTCTGAGCGCCCGTTACAATCTGCACAAGCTCGTCTGCACCTGTATCCATCTGACAAATCTGTAAATGGTCGCTGTTTTCGTGGGGAGCAATCTCCATAATACGGGCGGCTACTACGTTTACAAGGTTATCTCCCTGCTTTTCGATGCTTTCCACCTCAAAGCCTGCCATAACCATACGATCACAAAGCTCCTCAACGGGAACGTTTATGTCTACATAATATTTTAAAGCATTTAATGAAATTTTCATGAGTTTACCTCCTTAAAACTGGTCGAGGAAGCGCTTATCGTTCTCGAACAAAAGACGGATATCGCTTATCTTGTAGCGTGTGGTAGTTAGTCTGTCGAGACCGATACCGAAGGCAAAGCCTGAATATTCCTCGGGGTCGATACCGCAGCTTTTAAGCACATTGGGGTGTACCATACCTGCACCTAAAATCTCAATCCAGCCGCTGCCCTTGCAGACACGGCAGCCCTTGCCGCCACATTCCGAGCAGGTAACGTCAACCTCAACAGAAGGCTCGGTGAAGGGGAAAAATGAGGGACGGAATTTAACCTTAGTGTCACTCCCGTAAATTTCGTGAGCAAACTCCTCCAAAACACCTTTAAGGTCGCACATGGTAATGCCCTTGTCAACAACGAGACCCTCTATCTGGTGGAAAACAGGGGAGTGGGTAGCGTCAACCTCGTCGGCACGGAAAACACGTCCCGGGCAGATAACACGTATAGGCGGTTTTCTTGTTTCCATTGTTCTGATTTGTGCGGCAGAGGTCTGTGTTCTAAGGAGCAGATTTTCTGCTAAATAGAAGGTATCCTGCATGTCCCTTGCAGGGTGGTCGGCAGGTACATTCAAGCACTCGAAATTATAGTGGTCGGTTTCAACCTCGGGACCGTCCACAACGTCAAAGCCCATGGACTGGAATATGTTAATCATATCGTCAAGCACGGTATTAAGGGGGTGAAGCTTACCCGACTTTACTTCCTTTGCAGGCATTGTAATGTCAATAGTTTCGGCTTTTAATTTAGCCTCCTGAGCTTTAGCCTTTAATTCATCCTTTTTCTCGGTAATAAGGGCTTCAAGCTCCTGCTTAGCTTCGTTTACCAAGGCACCCATTTTCGGTCTTTCCTCGGGGGAAAGTGAGCCCATCTGCTTTAAAATGGCGGTAAGCTCACCCTTTTTGCCTAAATATTTAACCCTTAAATTTTCAATCTGGCTTTCGTCCTCGCAAAGCGCTACGGCGTTCTTCGCTTCAAGACTTATAGCCGAAAGCTTTTCTTTCATATTCTTTCCTCCAAAATTAAAAAAATAAAGCCCCGTCCTGAATGAATAATCATTCAACAGGACGAAGCTGAAAATTCTCCGTGGTACCACCCGTTTTTAAGCTCATAGAGCAAACACTCTTTTGACAAATAACGGTGTCCACCGTCAGCACCTACTAAAGGTTCAGCGCTGCTGCTCAAAAGGGAACTTCGGCAAATGCTTTTCCTATGCCCGATTACAGCCAATGTCAGGCACTCTCTTAAAGATGCTGTTTGCTTACTTTTCTTTATCATCGCATTTAGCTTTAATATAATAACATTAAACTTAAAATTTTGCAAGAGTTTTATTGAAAAAATAATTGATAAATACAATAAAAAGTGCTATTATATAAAAAGTTTCGTTCAAAGAAAGGACTTGATTATATGAAAAACAGGATTGCAATAGTAGGCTACGGCAATTTAGGACGAGGTGTAGAATGCGCTATAAAGCAGAACAGCGATATGGAGCTTTACGGTGTATTTACAAGACGTGCTCCTGAGAGCCTTAACACCCTTACAGGTGCCAAGGTGTTTCATGTGGACGATATTTTAAATCATAAGGATAATATCGATACTGTTATTATTTGCGGCGGCTCTGCTACGGATTTGCCCGTACAGACACCTGCTTTAGCCGAGCATTTTAATGTTATCGACAGCTTTGATACCCATGCAAAAATTCCTGAGCATTTTAATAATGTAGATATTGCCGCTAAAAAGAGCGGTAAGGTTGCTATGATATCTGTAGGCTGGGACCCCGGTATGTTCTCCTTAAACCGTCTTTACGCACAGGCTATTTTGTCCGATGGTAAGGATTATACCTTTTGGGGCAAGGGGGTTAGTCAGGGTCATTCCGACGCTGTAAGACGAATTGAGGGTGTACTTGATGCAAGACAGTACACTATCCCCGTTGCAAGCGCTGTTGAGGCGGTAAGAAACGGCGAAAATCCCGAATTAACCGTCAGACAAAAGCACACAAGAGAGTGCTTTGTTGTAGCGGCCCAGGGTGCTGACAAGGCAAAAATTGAAAACGAAATTAAGACTATGCCTAACTATTTTGCCGATTACGATACCACAGTTCACTTTATTTCAGCCGAGGAAATGGCAAGAGACCACAGCGGTATTCCTCACGGCGGTTCAGTAATTAGAAGCGGAAAAACAGGTCTTAACGGTGAGAACACCCACATTATCGAGTATAGCTTAAAGCTTGATTCCAACCCCGAATTTACTGCATCTGTTTTGGTGGCCTTCGCCCGTGCGGCGCTTCGAATGAGCAAAGAGGGTATGAGCGGCTGTAAGACCGTATTCGATGTAGCACCCGCTTATCTTTCGGCTATGTCAGGCGAAGAATTAAGAAAGAATATACTGTAATAAAAGAGGTTAAGGGTTTTGAGCAGATTTTATTTAAAGCCGAAGCTTTTTTCGGTAATCAAAAATTATTCTAAGGAACAGCTTTTAAAGGATATTGTAGCAGGTATAATCGTAGCGATAATCGCCCTGCCGCTATCTATCGCACTTGCGCTGGCTTCGGGTGTGGAGCCGGCGGCAGGTGTTTATACGGCAATTGCCGCAGGCTTTGTTGTTTCCTTTTTAGGCGGCAGCAGAATACAGATTGCAGGTCCTACCGCCGCCTTTGCAACCATTGTTGCAGGTGTTGTGGCAAGTCAGGGTATGGACGGGCTTATGATAGCCACCGTACTCGCAGGAATTATGCTTATTTTAATGGGTGTCTTTAAATTAGGCTCACTTATTAAATTCATTCCTCATACAATAACTACAGGCTTTACAGCAGGTATTGCGGTAACCATTTTCTTAGGTCAGATAAAGGACTTTTTAGGTCTTACATATGCTGAGGGTGTAAAGCCCATAGAAACAATAGAGAAAATTGAGGCTAATATTGCCGCTATTGATACCTTTAGCTGGCAGTCTTTGGTGGTAGGCGGTGTCTCGCTTGCGATACTTATTCTATATCCTAAGTTTGAAAAGCGTATTCCGCCCTCACTTATAGCCGTTATCGTAGGCGCTTTAATGGTAGCCTTTATTCCGTCACTTGACAGCGGTGTATACACCATAGGCGAGCTTTATACCATTCCGTCAGGACTTCCTAAGGTAGATTTTTCGGGTATGGATTTAAGCTTCCAAAAAATCGGTGCAGTTTTGCCTGATGCGTTTACCATTGCGATTCTGGCGGCTATTGAGTCTCTGCTTTCCTGTGTTGTGGCTGACAGTATGGTAAACTCACGTCATAATTCAAATATGGAGCTTGTCGCTCAAGGCTGCGGTAATATAGCCTCTGTGCTTTTCGGCGGCATCCCTGCTACGGGTGCAATTGCCAGAACCGCCGCCAATGCCAAAAACGGCGGCAGAACACCTATTGCAGGTATGGTGCATGCAGTAGTACTGCTTTTAGTGTTGTTGTTCCTTATGCCTTATGCAGGTCTTATCCCAATGCCGACTATTGCCGCTATTCTTTTTGTAGTAGCTTATAATATGAGCGAATGGAGGAAATTCCTACGCATTATAAAGTCTGCTCCCAAAAGCGATATATCGGTAATGGTTATAACTTTCTTACTTACCGTTGTTTTTGATTTGGTAATCGCCATAGAAGTAGGTATGATTTTAGCGGCAATGCTGTTTATGAAGCGTGTCAGCGATGTTACAGCGGTGACAGGCTGGAGCTATATCGAAGAGGAGCCTGACAGTGATAACTTAGAGCTTATGTCGGTACCTAAAAACGTTCGTGTTTACGAAATTACAGGACCTTTGTTTTTCGGTGCGGCAGATAAGATACTTGATATTACCTTTAAGGATTACACCGACTGTCTTATACTTCGTATGCGTGCGGTACCGTCTATTGATGCTACGGCTATGAATTCCCTTGAGTCTCTTTACAAAAAGTGCGAGAAAAAGGGAATAAGGCTAATTTTATCCCATGTTAACTCACAGCCCCTTGCCGTTATGCAAAAATCAGGCTTTTACGATACCTTGGGAGAAAGCAATTTCTGCCCTCATATAAGTGACGCCTTAAAAGCCGCAGAAACAAATATGGATTTTCTTCTGAACCTATATATTAGTTGTATCACACCAGAAAAGTATTGGGAAGAGTATCCCATTGGATTATTCACATCTGCCCAAGAAGTCGATATGGTTATCAAAAGACTTACGAGTGATGGAGGAAAATTCTCTAAGTCTCACTGCAAAATCAGAATTGAGAGGATAAAAGTTGTTGGAAAAAGCAAGTATATTGAATGCGTGTATCGCTTTTATGGGCAAAATATTGATTCATCAGCTGTGGGAGATATCATAGAGAGTCCATGTTTCGTTGAGAAATCAGTAGCTGTAAAAGAGCTAATGAAAGCAAAAATAGAGACCCCTCGACAAAAGTGGAACTTAGAAACGTATATAATAGGAAAAAGTAATTGGTGACAAATTCCAATATGTCGAACTGACAGCATAAGCACAACGTACATATATTTCAAAGAGGGCTGACCATAATATTTGGTCAGCCCTCAAAATTTGAGCCATAGTAATCAAAGAAAAGGAAATTTTGCAGGCCACATTTGGTTATGTGGTCGTTAAAAATGCAATTTTTACAAAAGTGGCGGAAAAACGACTGAAAAGCATAAAAAAATTGACCGAAAGTAGAGGCAAAACCTCAAAATTCGGTCAAAATTTGGTCGAGGTGACAGGACTCGAACCTGCGGCATCCTGCTCCCAAAGCAGGCGCCCTACCAACTGGGCGACACCTCGAAATATTGAATTTTTTTGGATTTTTGCAGAAATCCATGTCTGTGGGATTGTATGTGGTCGTAGCAATCATTTCGGAAATCCCAAGTGCCGAAATAACGCAGTGTTGAGGGATTGTTGAGGTGGTGGGAAGGAGAGAAAAAAATCTGTCGCTATCCCAAAACTAGTGCGCTACCAACTGCGCCATACCATTATAGTGGTTAGAATAGAAATTACTGCTTTTAAATTTTGTGAAACTGATTTGTTAATCAGTAAATGTATTATAAAGCAATTTGTTTTTTTTGTCAATACAAAGAAATAAAAAAACGCGAAAAAATTTGTAGAGCAAAATTTACATCCATGTAGAGCAAAATTTATGTCCAACACTTGCCTTTAAGTAAATTTTAGTATATAATAAAATATTATTAAATAAATAAAGAGTGATATAAATGGATATTCAGGTAGGGGATAAGCTTTTAATGAAAAAAAAGCATCCTTGCGGAGCTGATATTTTCACAGTTAAGCGTGTGGGCATGGACTTTAAGCTTTGCTGTGACGGCTGCGGCCACGAAATAATGATTCCGAGGAAGAGTGCGGAAAAACATTTAAAAAAAATAATCAGAAATAACGGAGAGAATGGCAATGTTTGATAAATTAGAGGCGGTTGTAAACCGCTATGAACAGATAGGAGAGGAGCTTACACACCCCGAAATAGTGTCTAATAATGAGCTTTTCAGAAAGCTTATGAAGGAGCACAGTGAGCTCACTCCCATAGTTGAAAAGTACCGTGAGTATGCCGCTGCTAAGGAAAGTGAGCGGCAGGCTTTGGAGATACTGGGGGAAAGCAACCTCGATAAGGAGCTTAAAGAGCTTGCTGAGGAGGAACTGAAAGAGGCTAAGGAGAACATTGCAGTATTTGCCGACGAGCTTAAAATACTGCTTTTGCCCAAAGACCCTAATGACGATAAGAACGTAATTGTTGAAATACGTGGAGGAGCAGTCGTTGAGGAAGCGGCGCTTTTTTCAGGCTCCCTTTTCAGAATGTATTACATGTATGCCGAAAGAAGACGTTGGAGCATAGAGATAACTAACGCAAACGAAACCGAGCTTGGCGGTTATAAGGAAATAAGCTTTATGATTGAGGGCGAGGGTGCATATTCACGCTTTAAGTATGAAAGCGGTGTTCACCGTGTTCAGCGTGTGCCCGATACCGAAACACAGGGTCGAATACACACTTCTACTGTAACCGTAGCCGTTCTTCCCGAGGCGGAGGATGTAGAGCTTGAAATTAACCCTGCCGACCTCAAAATAGATACCTTCCGTTCATCGGGTGCAGGCGGTCAGCATATTAACAAGACTTCGTCGGCAATCCGTGTTACCCATCTGCCTACAGGTACTGTGGTTGAATGTCAGGACGAGCGAAGCCAGTTCAAAAATAAGGACAAGGCGCTTAAAATTTTGCGTTCACGTCTACTTGATGCGGCACAGCGTGAGCATGATGAGGCAATAGCGTCGGACAGAAAGTCGCAGGTAGGAACGGGCGACAGAAGTGAGCGTATCAGAACCTATAACTACCCTCAAGGCAGACTTACCGACCACCGTATAGGTCTTACCCTTTATAAGTTGGAGCAGATTTTAAACGGCGACCTTGACGAGGTTATTGACGCACTTATAACCCACTACCGTGCCGAGGCTTTAAATGCCGAGCAGGAGCAGGACTTATGATAACCGAAAGGCTAACAGACGATAAGGTCGGTATATCACGTGCGGCAGAAATTTTGCAAAAGGGCGGAATAGTAGCAATACCTACAGAAACGGTTTACGGTCTTGCCGCTTCAGCATTTGACGGTGAGGCTATAAAAAAGGTTTTTGCCGCTAAGGGCAGACCTCAGGATAATCCCCTTATAGTTCATATTTCAAATATGGAAATGCTTTACGAGGTGGCAAAGGATATTCCCAAAACAGCTTTGAAATGTGCCGAAAAATTCTGGTCGGGACCCCTTACTATGGTTTTGCCCTCAAACGGTAGGGTGGCACCCGAGGTTTCGGCAGGACTCAGCACCGTGGCAGTAAGAATGCCGTCAAACAAAACGGCGCTTGATATTATAAATAAAAGCGGACTGCCCTTAGCCGCGCCTTCGGCCAACACTTCGGGAAGACCCAGCCCCACTACGGCAAGTCATGTAGAAAACGACCTTGACGGTAAAATAGACGGAATAGTTTTAGGAAGTGACTGTACCGTAGGTGTTGAATCTACCGTAATTTCTTTTTGTACCAATCCTCCAAGACTCCTCCGCCCAGGTGCGGTAACAGCCGAGCAGCTACGTGAAATTATTCCCGATTTAGCGGTAGATAAGGCGGTTTTGGCTGAACCCGAAAAGGGTGCAAGAGTAGCGTCCCCCGGAATGAAATATAAGCACTATGCCCCTAAGACCGAGACCTACCTTGTAGAGGGAGACAGCGATAAATTTATAGAATTTGTAAACAGTAAAAATGACGGTGTTGCTGTTTGCTTTAGCGAGGATGCTGATAAAATCACCGTTCAAAAGCTAATTTACGGAACAGCCGATGATGAAAGCACTTTAGCACACGATGTATTTTCGGTTTTGCGAAAAATAGATACATTAGGTGAGAATAAAGCTTATATTCATTCTCCGTCTAAAACGGGTGTGGGTCTTGCGGTCTATAATAGGCTAATCCGTGCCTCAGCATTTAAGGTAATAAAATTATGAAAAATATTATAATAGGTCTTACAGGTCCTACAGGAGCGGGCAAAACCAGCGCATGTCAAGCGGCGGCAGATGTCGGCTTTAAGGTAGTAGATTGCGATAAATTAGCACGTGTCGCCGTAGAAAAGGGAACAGCAGGGCTTAGGGCGGTAACTAAAGCTTTCGGTGAGGAAATATTAAAGCCTGACGGTACTCTCAACCGCAAAAAGCTCGCCGTTAAGGCATTTTCCACAAAGGAAAATACCGAGCTGTTAAATAAGACACTTTTACCGCACATAGTAGAGCTTATAAAGAAAGAGACGGATGCCGAAAGGGTTTTGCTTGACGCACCGACATTGTTTGAAAGCGGAATTGTAAGTATTTGTGTTTCTACAATTGCTGTTTTGGCAGATGAGGATATACGTCTTGACAGAATTATGAAAAGGGACGGTATTGACAAGGAGTCTGCAATGCTTCGTATTAAGGCAGGAAAACCCAATGAATATTATTTTAAAAATGCCGAACATATAATTTATAATAATTGTGAGCAAACGGCTTTTAAAGCTGAATTTATGGCAATAATAAATAAAATACTAAAGGAGAATTATCGTGGCTGAAAAAACTAAAGCAGAGGAACTAAAGGAACAGCTTTGCAGAAAGCGCAAAAACGGCAGAATTGTTGCAAGTGACGGTATCTTGGCCAAGGCTGACGAATATTGTGAGGGCTACAAGGCTTTTTTGGATGACGCAAAAACCGAGCGTGAGGCAGTAAAGGTTGCAGTATCTTTAGCAGAAAAGGTCGGCTTTACCGAGTTTAAATTAGGTACACAGTATAAAGCAGGGGATAAGGTTTATATAAACAACCGCGGAAAGACCGTAGCCTTTGCGGTAATCGGTAAGGAAAGTGTTGAAAGTGGTGTTAATATTACTGCTGCTCATATTGATTCTCCCCGACTTGATTTAAAGCCCAACCCGCTTTATGAGGATATTGAGTTAGGTCTCTTTAAAACTCACTACTACGGTGGAATAAAGAAATATCAGTGGACTGCGATACCCCTCGCCCTCCACGGTGTTTTCGCCCTTAAAGACGGTACTGTAAAAGAGGTATCCATCGGCGAAAATGACGATGAGCCTAAGTTTGTTATAAACGACCTTTTACCCCACCTTGCCGCCGAGCAGAGCAAGCGCACCCTAAACGAGGGTATAAAGGGTGAGGAGTTAAACGTGCTTGTGGGAAGTCATCCTTTCAGGGACGATAAGGGAAGCGAGCTTGTAAAGCTTAATATTTTAAAGCTTTTAAACGAAAAATACGGTATTGTTGAGGAGGATTTCCTCTCGGCAGAGCTTGAAATGGTTCCTGCCAATAAGGCTTGTGACATTGGATTTGACCGCTCGATGATAGGAGCTTACGGTCAGGACGATAGAGTTTGCGCATATCCGGCACTTACGGCAGTTTTAGAGGTGGAAAACCCCGAAAAAACCGCTTTAGCCATCCTTGCCGATAAGGAGGAGGTAGGCTCTATGGGTAATACAGGCCTTGAATCAGATTTCCTCCGCTTTGTAATAGGCGACCTTGCCAAAATGCAGGGCGGTGACGGTACGGTGGCTCTGCGTAATTCTAAGTGTCTTTCTGCTGACGTTAATGCCGGCATGGACCCCACCTTCCAGAGCGTTATGGAAAGCAGAAATGCATGTTTCTTAAATTACGGTGTGGTTGTTACAAAGTACACAGGAGCCAGAGGTAAATCGGGCACATCCGACGCATCGGCTGAATACGTGGCAGGTATAAGAAATATGCTTGACAGTGCCGAAATTATTTGGCAGACAGGAGA
>JAFUOL010000038.1 GCA_017481865.1 Clostridia bacterium
GACCTTGTTTGCGAGTATTTGGAAAATCCCGAAAAGCTTAGTGCGATTTCTAAAAAACTAAGGGATGAATTCAACACCAATGCCGCCGACAGTATACGTGACTATGTTTTAAATACCACAAAAGGAAGTACGCTATGCAAATAACCGATTACAGAAAGCTGCGCTTTAACAACATTAACACGCCACAGTTTAAGCATCTGTTATTGCTTATCTACTGGCCTATATACGGACTTACATTCCACTTTTTGGAAAGAGGACTCACCCTCGATTATACTCCGATAGAATGTAGTTTAGATGCTAAAATTCCCTTTTGCGAATACTTTATTGTTCCCTACCTTTTATGGTTTGGTTATTTAGTGGGAATTCACCTTTACACCCTGCTTTTCGATATACCTGCCTTTAAAAAGCTGATGTATTTTATTATGATAACCTATACGGTTACTACCGTTGTTTACATTGTTTACCCTAATATGCAATTACTGAGGGTTACAGAATTTCCGAGGGACAATATTTTTACCGATATCGTACGTAATTTTTACGAGTTTGACACTAATACCAACGTCTGCCCATCACTTCACGTTATAGGCTCCTTTGCGGTGCTGTTCACCTCTTGGAGCTGTAAAGGCTTTAACACTCTTCCTTGGAGAATAGCAAATATTATTCTTACCTGCGCTATCAGTATTTCCACCGTTTTCTTAAAGCAACACTCTATTATTGATGTTTTTGCAGGGCTTATTCTCTGTGCTGCGGCACTTCCCTTTGCCTATATTCTCCCAGATATAATCGCAAAGAAAAAAGCAGCGGCGCAAATCACAGCCGAAAACGAGACAATTTCTGCCGCAAAATCTTGATTTTATGGGTTTTTTCAGCTTTTTTCAGTTGACTTTGAGCCTTTATATGGTATAATATAATTTAAAAATCCGAAAATAAAGGAGCATAAAAAATGGCATATTATTTCAGCGAAATGTCACACACCTTTAACGAATATCTACTGGTACCCGGTTATTCATCATCGGAATGTATTCCGGCAAACGTAAGCCTTAAGACCCCCCTTGTAAAGTTTAAAAAGGGTGAGGAGCCGGCAATCACCATGAATATACCCATGACCTCTGCTATAATGCAGTCGGTTTCAGGTGACCGTTTGGCAGTAGCTTTAGCTAAAGAGGGCGGTGTCTCCTTTATTTACGGTTCCCAGTCTATTGAGGATGAGGCGGCTATGGTAGCCAGAGCTAAGTCCTATAAGGCAGGCTTTGTTGTAAGCGACTCTAACGTTACTCCCGAAAGCACCCTTGCCGATATTTTAGCTTTAAAAGAGCAAAAGGGTCATTCCACCGTTGCTGTCACTTCGGACGGTACACAAAACGGTAAGCTTGTAGGTATAGTTACCGGCCGTGACTACAGAGTAAGCCGTATGTCTCCCGACACAAAGGTAAGCGAATTTATGACCCCCTTTGAGTCTCTTATAGTAGCCGACGAAAGCACCACATTAAAGCAGGCTAACGATATTATTTGGGATAATAAGCTCAATTCACTTCCGATTATTGACAAAAACGGCAATTTAAAATACTTCGTTTTCCGTAAGGATTATGACGCTCATAAATCCAACCCCAATGAACTGCTTGATAAGGACAAGCGTTATGTAGTAGGCGCAGGTATCAACACCCGTGACTATGCGGAGCGTGTTCCTGCTTTGATAAATGCAGGTGCAGACGTGCTTTGTATCGACTCCTCTGAAGGCTTTAGCGAGTGGCAATCAAGAACTATCGCCTTTATCCGTGAAAAGTATGGCGACAGCGTTAAAGTAGGTGCAGGTAACGTTGTTGACCGTGAGGGCTTCTTATTCTTAGCAGAGGCAGGCGCTGACTTTGTAAAGGTTGGTATCGGCGGCGGCTCTATCTGCATTACCCGTGAAACCAAGGGTATAGGCAGAGGTCAGGCAACAGCCCTTATCGAGGTCTGCAAGGCAAGAGATGAATATTTCGAGAAAACAGGCGTTTACGTCCCCGTTTGCTCGGACGGCGGTATTGTTCATGACCACCACATCACCTTGGCTCTTGCTATGGGTGCTGACTTTATGATGTTGGGTCGTTATTTTGCACGTTTTGACGAAAGCCCCACAAACAAGATAAGCATTAACGGAAATTACTATAAAGAGTACTGGGGTGAAGGCTCCAACAGAGCCAGAAACTGGCAGAGATACGACCTCGGCGGTGACAAAAAGCTTTCCTTTGAGGAGGGTGTTGACTCCTACGTACCCTATGCAGGTACTTTAAAGGACAATGTAAACCTTTCCTTAAGCAAGGTTAAGTCCACCATGTGCAACTGCGGTGCGCTGACTATTCCCGAGCTTCAGAAAAAAGCCAAGCTGACGCTTGTTTCCTCCACAAGTATTATCGAGGGCGGCGCTCATGACGTTATTCAAAAGGAAACCACATCGGGAATTATAAAATAAAGCATTTTAAAAGGTGTCATGCAAAATTTGCATGACACCTTTTTTAGAACATACTGAACGGCAAATGGATGCTATTGAAATCAATACTGTTTTTTGAATAATACATCGCAGTAAAGCTTTCTTTTTCAGGTTTTAGGTCGGCGGCGGTTACAAGCTCCAAATATCCGCCTTTTGGGGTCACGGTTATAATTGAGCGGTCATCACTTAAAACCGTTTTAAAATCGAATTTTTCGTAGTATTTTCTTAGAGCATCGTTTGCAGGGCGGAGAATTAGCAAATCACACTTAGCTTTTACCTTTTCCAAAAGCTTATGCATATACCCTTTTCCACGGCTTTCGGTATCGGTGGCGGCGGCATAAATATAAACTCCGTCGGTCTCACCCGCCGCCGTTTCAAGAGTAACGGGAAGCGCAAAAAGCATTGAAACGGTTTTGCCGTCCACCTCTAAGGTCTCAGAGTATTTAAAGCAATACTTAAAAAGTAAATTTTCAAAATAGGTATCGGGGTCGCAAAAGGACTTGCGGTAAATATCACGGCACTCAGTTTCTTTCATTTTTTCACTCTACAATAATATTTTTTCAAAATAATCTCAGGCTTGTAGGATAGCTTGGCTTTGCGAAGTCCCTCAAGACCCATATCGTCCTCACGATTGATATATTTATAGTCCTCAAGTCTGCGGGCGAATTCACGGTTTATAACCGTATACCCCTCCCCGTAATCCTTTAACGCCTTTTCGATATGAATGTCGAAAACCTCGTTATTTATCGGCGAGCCTAAGGTGAAAGCAACTGCCCGTTCATCGACAAAAATAGCTCCGCCTTTGACATTAAGCCTGTCCATATTGCAAAGTATCGTTTCAAGACCTCGCTGCTCGCAAAGGAGATAGGAGTCAACCTTTTCGCTGTTTTGCTTGTACCAAAGGGCTGCACATTCACGAATGGCGGCAATATTGCTTTGGTTTATTTCCTCGTATCGCCATTGAAATTTCTTTGAAAAGGCGCTTATGTGATTGCGTTTACTGTGATACTTTTTGCCCGAAAGCTCGGCTAAATTCTTTTGCAGATAAACATAGTCGGCGGCATCTCGGTTTTCCCTTAGCTCGTATTTTTCCTTAAATTCATCGCTAAGTGTCGAAAACCGCTCCCCCTCCTGAAACCAGAAGGCAGGCTTTTTATCGCCGCAATATTCCTCTATTTTGGCAATTCCGTCATTTATATTACCGCCTATAGGCAGACGAAAGCTTTCCCTTTCGCCCTTGCCCGATTTTATGAAAAGCTGACCGTCCGACTCAGCTATCATATTGTTATACGTGCATTGCCATACAAGCAGATTAACAAAGGAGTTTTCGCAGGAAAACTCCTTGTTGTTTTTCATATACTCGTTATAAATTTCAATATCGTCAATTTCAATATTTTTAAAGCTTAACATAATTTCCTTATTCTGCCGATGATGTGGTTTCTGAGGATTGAGAACTCGAACTGCTCTCGTCCGATGAAGTATCCTCTGTTCCCGGCTTGCCTAAAACCGTACCGCTGTGGGAGGTGCAAACCGAAGGCACATTGCTCTTTCTGTACCAGCCTACAGCTTTTTCGGGGCAAGCATCGGTGGCAAGGTTACCTGTAGAAGTACAGTAATATTTTTCTACTGCATAGCTGCTGTCGGTAAATTCCTTGGCTTCAAGTCCCGAATGTACCTTAGACATTACATTACCCCACATTTTAAGGGCAATTCCGCTGTGCTTTGAGGGTATAGCCTGCTGAACCTCGTAACCGCACCAGCAGGAGGCAACATAATATGGCGTTCCTCCTACAAACCAAAGGTCGTTTTGGTCGTTAGAGGTACCGGTTTTAGCATAAATTTTCATATTGGATATATAGGACTTTGCGGCGGCACCCGTACCCTTAGAGCCGTAAACTACAGTTCTGAGTAAATGATTCATAACCGTCGCCGTATCCTCACTTATAGCCATTGTAGGCTGGGTGCTATGCTGTAGCACCGTCTTACCGTCTTGGTCTGTGACCTTAGTATAAAAGCTTGGCTCGTAATACAAACCGCCGTTGCCGAATATAGCAAATGCCGCTGCGGATTCAAGGGTTGTAAGTCCACCGTTAGTACCGCCCATACCTAAAGGTGACAGATTCACATCCTCGGAATTAAGGGTGGTGATACCTAACTTTTGTGTTAAGAAATCATAGGAAACCTGCGGTGTCATTTTATTAACAAGATACACGGGTATAGAGTTTACGGAGCGCTCCAACGCATACTGAACCGTAATATTACCCCAATAGGAATTATACCAGTTTTTAGGGGTCCAGCCGTTGTAGCTTGTTTTGGTATCATTAACTATAGATGAGTAGGTTATTAAATCCTGCTCTATAGCAGGGGCATATGCCGCAATAGGCTTCATGGTAGAGCCGGGCTGACGTACAGCGTCGGTAGCGTTATTAAACCCACGGTTGGTGTTTTTCTCGCCTATACCGCCTACAATTGCCTTTACGTTACCCTCGTAATCCATAACGGTGATACCGCCGGTCATTTTCTTTCCATCCGAGCCTTCTATGGCATAGCTTGTGTCAGAGAATACCTCCTCTGCCGCCGCCTGCATATCGGTATCAACAGTAGCATAAATTTTATATCCGCTGTTGTAGAAAAGCTGATTTGCGTGAGCCTCGTCATAACCGTACTTCTCCGCTAAATCATTAACTACTTGGTCTATAAGACCGTCAACAAAATAGGAATTTACCGAATTCTGACTTAATACTCTCTCCTCTGCTACGATTTCAAGCTCGGTATTCTTAGCTTCCTCGTACTCCTCTTTTGTAATATAGCCTTGGTCGTACATCTGATAAAGAACATTATTACGGCGCTCTTTATTTTCCTCAGGGTAATCGTCGGGTGCATAGTAGGTGGGACTCTTAGTAATCGCCGCAAGACAAGCGCACTCGGCAATGCTCAAATCCTTTACGGATTTTCCGAAATAATAGTTAGCCGCAACCTCAACACCGTAGGTACCGTGACCCATGGCGATAGTATTAAGATAACATTCAAGTATGGTATCCTTGGAATACTTACTTTCGAGATACCTTGCCCTCATAATTTCCCTTACCTTACGGCTGGCTTTTTGGGATTTATCATCGGTAAGGTTTTTTACAAGCTGCTGGGTTATGGTGGAACCGCCCTGACGGGAGGAATAAATAGGGACAAACTCATTTATAAAGGCACCTATGGTGCGCTTCCAGTCAACACCCTCATGCTCGGAAAAGCGCTTATCCTCAATAGCGACAAAGGCTTTTGCAAGCGTTTGAGGTATACCGTCATAATCCTCGGGGAGCTCTACATTTTCCGGATTGAGATAATCCACCCAAATTCGGTTGTATTCCCCGTGAAGTCGGCGGTATTCCTTATAATTACCGTCACCGTCATCAACATAAATGGTTGTGGTAAAATTAAGTGCCAGATTATTAAGGTTTTCGTCCATAGTTCCGTCAACCATAGTAAAGGCATAGAACATGAAACAACCTACAACAAGACTTACAGTTATAAGACCTACAAGGAAAAGGGTCAGCAGTACCTTTGCTGCTCGCCTTTTGCCGTTTTTCGGTTTTTTCTTTTGCTTTTTATTTTTTTCCTCGGTTGTGGATGCAGTTTTAGAGGAAAAGCTATTAAGGTCAAAGCTGGTAGTTCCGTCCTCTACGATGTTGTTGGAATTATCGTAACTGAAAAGGTCCTTATCATCAGTATTATCACTGTTGCTGAAAAGGTCCCTATCGTCCGTATTATTCATTTGAAAACACCTCCGTGTAAAACGTGAAAGAATATATAAGACACTTATTTTTGGATTATACCACATTTATCGTCAAAAATCAACTTTTTGCATTTTTGTTCACATTTTAGTATGCGCAAAAAAACAAAATACTTTAAATTACGGACAAGATGTGTTATATTAAGTTTGAATAAACTATCGGGAGGAAATATGCTTACCTTTGAAGAACTTAAAAAGAACGAGGCCATAAACACATATATAATAAGTGCAGATAAGTCTCTTGCCGCTCTCGGCTTTACCGAGCACAGCTTTGCCCATGTAACAAGGGTGGCGGATACCTGTAAATATATACTCTCCACCATGGGTAAAAGCGAGCACGAAATCGAGCTTGCGCAAATTGCTTCCTATCTGCACGATATAGGAAACCTTGTAAACCGAATAGAGCACTCTCAAAGCGGAGCGGTAATGGCTTTCAGAATACTTGACAAGCTTAATATGCCGCCTTGCGACATTGCAACTGTCGTAACCGCTATAGGCAATCATGACGAGGGCACAGGTGTACCCGTTGACGATGTTGCCGCCGCCCTTATTTTAGCCGATAAATCAGATGTTAGGCGAAGCAGGGTAAGAAACAGCGATAAAACCACCTTTGACATTCACGACAGGGTAAATTACTCGGTTGAAAGCTCAAAGCTTGAAATAAATAAGGAAAAAACCGAAATAAAGCTTATTCTTAAAATTGATACACAGTACGGCAGCATTATGGAATATTTCGAGATATTTATGGAGCGTATGCTGCTATGCCGTAAGGCGGCGGAAAAGTTAGGGCTTAATTTTAAGCTCTCTATAAATAATCAACAGCTATTGTAGGAGAAGCTTATGATTTATCTTTTAGAGGATGACGAGAGTATAAGAAAATTCGTCACATATGCACTGAAGCAGTCAGGTATAGAGGCAGCAGGCTTTTCCCTGCCCTCGGAATTTTATTCGGCGATGGAGAAAAAACAGCCCGACTTAGTACTGCTTGATATAATGCTTCCCGAGGAGGACGGGCTGACTGTACTTAAAAAGCTCCGTCTTAACCCCGTTACCAAAAATTTGCCTATTATAATGCTTACGGCGAAATCATCGGAATACGATAAGGTTTTGGGACTGGACAGCGGCGCTGACGATTACATTGCCAAGCCCTTCGGCACAATGGAGCTTATTTCCCGCATAAAGGCGCTTTTAAGACGAACCTCTGCGGTGAGCGACGAATACCGTTTTGAAAATCTGTACATAAATCCCCAAAAGCATATTGTTTTGGTAGGAAGTCAGCCTATTGAGCTTACCTTTAAGGAGTTCGAGATACTTTTACTTATGATGAAAAATCAGGGGACGGTTTTCTCCCGTAATACCCTTTTAGAGCAGGTTTGGGGCTATAATTATGACGGGGAAAGCCGTACCGTAGACGTCCACATAAAGACCCTTCGCACAAAATTGGGTACAGCAGGCGAGCTTGTAAAGACCGTTAGGGGTCTTGGCTACAAAATAGGGTGAAAAGCCATGACCAAAAAAATTTTTAAAGGTATTTTATTTACCGCATTTCTTACCATGCTTGCCTGCATGACCTTTATTATAGGGGTGCAGTATCAGATTTACAGCGACTCTCAATTGCAATCCCTTAAAAGCAAGGCGGAGCTTATAAGCCAATCTATAGAAAACGGGACTGAAATCCAAAGCTTTGACGGCTGTGAGGAGCGCATTACACTTATCTCCCCTGACGGTACTGTTATTTATGACAATAAGCTTGACAGTGGCAGTCTTGAAAATCACGCCTTGCGAAGTGAAATTAAGGACGCTCTTAACACCGGTAGCGGCTCCTCTGTTCGGTATTCGGATACCCTGTCACAAAGCAACAGCTACTATGCGCTAAAGCTTAGCGACGGTAATATTTTAAGAATTTCCGAAAACGGAATTACGGTTTTCTCGGTTATTTTACAGCTCTTGCCCCCTATTTGTGCCATAATAATTTTCACTTCGGTACTGGCGCTTTTCTTGGCTTATTTCGTCACCCAAAACATCCTGAAGCCTATTAACGCTATCGACCCTCAAAACCCTAAAATAGAAAGCGGTTATGAGGAAATAGAGCCGCTTATAACAAGACTTAGATTTCAAAAAAATAAAATCAACCGTCAAATAGCCGAGCTTACCCGTAGCCAAAAGGAGTTTGAAATTATTTCGGACAATATGAGCGAGGGCATGCTCTTAACCGACAAAAACGGCACAATACTTACCCACAATAAAAGTATTACATCAATTTTCGGCACGCTGGATATTGACGGTAAAAATCTGCTTGTACTAAACCGTAGCAGGGCTTTCAGGGAGGTTTTTGACGGTATAATTGAGGCTAAGCATACCGAAACCCTATTTAAAACGGACGAAAAATGCTACGAAATAACCGAAAGTCCTGTGATTGACGAAAACTCCATGTCCTGCGGAGCGGTAATTTTTATAATAGATATAACCGAAAAGCAGGAGCGTGAGCGTCTGCGACGTGAATTTACCGCCAATGTTTCCCATGAGCTTAAAACTCCCCTAACCTCGATTTTAGGCTTTTCCGAGCTTATAAAAAACGGTATTGCCGACCCCGAGGATGCTAAGGATTTCGGAGCCGATATACACAGAGAAACCAAACGTCTTATATCCCTTGTTAATGACATTATAAAGCTTTCCCGTTTGGACGAGGGTGCATTCATGACGGCAAGCGAAAGCCTTAATCTTAAAAACACCGTAAATGAAATTACAGAAAAGCTCCGCCCTATAGCCGAACAGAAAAATGTAGAAATTACAGCAGAGGGTATCGATACCGAAATTCAGGCTCCTGAAGCCCTAGTTTTCGAAATGCTTTACAACCTTTGCGATAATGCTATTAAATATAATAAGGTGGGCGGAAGCGTTACGGTGACGGTGGGTACACGTAATCACCGACCCTTTGTCACCATAAAGGACACGGGTATCGGTATAGCTCCCGAACACCGTGACAGAATTTTTGAAAGGTTTTATACCGTAGATAAAAGCCGCTCTAAAAACGGCGGCGGCACAGGACTGGGGCTTTCAATCGTAAAACACTCCGCCTCGGCTTTGGGTGCTGATATAACTCTGGAAAGTGTCCTCAATAAGGGTACGGAAATTACCGTCCGATTTCCTCAATAAAGTCGGCAAAGCCGACACATTTAATCACGCATTACAAATTCATAATTCCGAATTAAAAAAACTGTTATTTACAGCAATTCTACTATAGGTAGAGTTGCTGTTTTTTTATCCACTCGGGGATTTTTTTAATTATAGCCCGTTTTTTTGCATTAGATTGTGTATTTTTCGCCGACAATATATAATGAGTTTCAAATGTTTTTAATTAAAAGGAGCTTATCATGAACACAGAAATAAAAATAGTTGCAGATTCATCGGCTGATTTAACAAGCTTTACGGGGACGGATTTTGCCTCGGCGCCCCTTAAAATCATAACAAGCCAAAACGAATATGTTGACGATAAGAATTTAGACGTTGAAGGCATGGTAAACGAGCTGATTAAATATTCGGGCAAATCCTCTACTGCCTGTCCCTCTCCTATAGATTGGCTGAAAGCCTTTGGGGAGTCAAAGTACATTTTCTGCATTACCATTACAAGTGCCCTTTCGGGCAGTCACAATGCCGCATGTATCGCAAAGGTCGACTACGAGGAACAGCATCCTGACAGAAAGGTCTTCGTAATTGACTCCCTTTCAACAGGCCCCGAAATGCAGCTCATAATCGAAAAAATTAACAGTTATATAAAGGAAAACAAAAGCTTCGAGGAAATTTGCAACCTTATTACCCCCTACACTAAAAAAACTGCCCTTATTTTTATGCTGGAATCTATGAGAAATCTCGCCAACAACGGCAGAGTAAGCCCCATTACCGCAAAGGCTGCAGGTCTTTTAGGAATAAGGGTTGTTGGAAAAGCCAGTGATAAAGGCCAATTGGAGGTACTGGAAAAAAGCAGAGGCGAAAAGAAAGCCCTTATCTCCATTTTAAGCTGCATGAAAAAAGCAGGCTTTAAGGGCGGTAAGGTCAAAATCGGTCATTGTCTAAATATTGACGGAGCCGAAAAGCCGAAATCCCTTATTTCAGAGGAATTTAAAAATACCCTTATCGAAATTTATAATTGCAGAGGTCTTTGCAGCTTTTATGCCGAAAAGGGCGGACTTTTAGTCGGTTTTGAATGTTAACTTCTAAGTTTTGACAAATTCCTCAATATAGTATATAATAATATTTATTATTATAGTGACTAATTCCACTATTTCGACATACTATAACCATTGTTACCATATCTGTGCAAATAATATTTTGAAATGAGGGTATGATTTGTTTGAGGAGCTTATTGCTAACATAAATGATGCGCTGTACAGTTATATTCTGATAATTATACTGATAGCAGGCGGTTTGTATTTTACCGTAAGGACTAAATTTGTCCAGTTCAGGCTTTTTGGTGACCAATTAAAGGCAGTTATGGAGAAGCCGGACGGTAAAGGTGTTTCCTCATTTCAGGCACTTATGGTCTCCACAGCGTCGAGAGTCGGAACAGGAAACATAATAGGCGTATCTACTGCACTGTGCTTAGGCGGCTTCGGCTCGGTTTTTTGGATGTGGCTTATAGCCATTATCGGAAGTGCCTCGGCTTTTGTTGAGAGCACACTCGCCCAAATCTATAAAAGAAAAGGACCTGACGGCAGCTACGGCGGCCCTGCCTACTATATCGAAGCTGCTTTAAAAAGCCGACCCTTAGCGCTTATTTTTTCGGTATTTCTTATACTTACCTACGGTTTCGGTTTTAATATGCTTGCCTCCTATAATCTGCAATCCACATTTTCGGGCTACGGCTTTTACAATAAAGAATACACTCCGTGGATTATCGGTCTCATTTTGGCATGTATAGTCTGCTACTGTCTTATCGGAGGTGGTTCACGTATAATCAAGGTGACCGGTATTTTAGTACCTGTTATGGGTGTAGCCTATATTCTGGTAGCCCTTATCATAATGCTTTTTAATATAACCGCTCTCCCCGAAATTTTATCCCGTATTTTTAAAGAGGCATTTGACATTAAGGCGATTTTCGGCGGTTTCGGTGGCTCATGCGTTATGTATGGAATTAAGCGTGGACTTTTCAGCAACGAAGCAGGCGTAGGCTCGGCGCCTAATGCCTCGGCATCGGCTGAAATAAGCCATCCTGCAAAGCAGGGTCTCGTACAGGTGCTCTCGGTATTTATTGATACTATTCTCGTCTGCTCTGCTACCGCATTTATGTGCATGTGTTCGGGAATTGAGCCTACAGCCGAGCTTTCCGGCGCACCCTACGTTCAGGCAGCATTAAGCGAAACCTTAGGTATATTCGGTCCGATATTTATAACGGTAGCTATGATGCTTTTTGCATTTACAACACTGCTTGGCAACCTTTACTATGTGGATAAATGCCTGATTTTTATTTTAAAGCGTGTGCCCGATAAAAAATTTATGACCGTTTACCACATTATAGCATCCTTAGTAATTTTTGTAGGTGCAGGACTTAGCGCCGATTTACTGTGGAACATAGCTGATATTACAATGGGCGGTATGACCATTATAAACATACCCGTAATATTTATTTTAAGCAAATATGCCTTTGCCGCTTTAAAGGACTACGAAAAGCAAAAAAAGGCAGGTAAACAACCCACCTTTAAAGCCGAAAGTATAGGACTTCCTCATAAAACAGATTATTGGAGTTAACAAAGTCTATTCCGCAAAAAATTACAAAATGCGCAAAATTTACCTATGATAATTTAAAACACACAGCACAAGATAATATTGCAAACGCGAAAAAGAAATTATTATAGGAGAGTAACTAACAATGGCTAAGAATGTAGTACCTGAGGCTAAAGAAGCACTCAACCGTTTTAAGATGGAAGCGGCTAACGAGGTTGGTGTAAACCTTAAGCAGGGTTACAACGGTGACCTTACCGCTAAGCAGGCTGGTTCTATCGGCGGACAGATGGTTAAAAAGATGATTGAATCTTACGAAAACAGCATGAAATAATAGGGGTTTACCCATTATTTAAAATAAAAAACAGACACTCTCGGGTGTCTGTTTTTTATTGAGATTATCTCTGACAAAATAACGGCGGAAGCCAAGTCCC
>JAFUOL010000039.1 GCA_017481865.1 Clostridia bacterium
AAAGCTTAATATTGACGGTAAGGGCGACTCCCACATAAATTCGGGTTGCGGATTTTTAGACCATATGCTCACTCTTTTGAGCCGTCACGCAAGGTTTGATTTAGAGCTTAATTGCAAGGGGGATACCGAGGTAGACTACCATCACACGGTAGAGGATATCGGTATCGCTCTTGGTGAGGCTTTAAGTAAGGCACTCGGCGATAAAAGGGGTATTACCCGTTATGGCAGCTTTATTTTGCCTATGGATGAAAGTCTTATTCTGACCGCTGTTGATATTTCGGGCAGAAGTCATTTAGAATATGACCTCGAAATACCAAGCCAAAAGGTAGGAGATTTCGATACCGAGCTTGCAGAGGAATTTTTCTATGGCTTTGTAAGAAAGGCGGAAATAACACTTCACATAAAAAAGCTTAACGGCACTAATTCTCATCATATTATAGAGGGTGCTTTCAAATCGGTTGCCCGCTCCCTTAAAGCGGCTGTAGCTGTTGACGAGGCTTTTAAAAATGAAATTCCGTCCACAAAGGGTGTACTTTAATGATTGCAATAATTGACTACGGTGTCGGAAACCTTTTTTCCCTTGTGTCCTCACTTAAAGCCGTGGGGGCAGAGGCGACAATAACAGGGGATATAGATACAATTAAAAAAGCCGATAAGCTGATACTTCCGGGTGTAGGCGCTTTCGGTGATGCCGCCCAAAAGCTTAAAGGTACGGGTTTATTTGACGTTGTGATAAACGAGGCTAAAAACGGCAAGCCGCTTTTGGGAATTTGTCTCGGAATGCAGTTGCTTTTTGAAAAAAGCTACGAATACGGATGCCATGAAGGACTGGGTCTTATTAAGGGTACGGTAGTTCCTATGGAGGGAAAACTGCCCGAAAGCCTTAAAATTCCTCATATCGGCTGGAACGCATTGCATTTTAAAAAGGAAAGCCCCGTTTTTAAGTATATAAATGACGGCGACTGCGTTTACTTTGTTCACTCATTTTATGCCGAGGGCTGTGGCGACGCTTTGATAGCTACAACCGAATACGGCAAGGATATTACCGCCGCAGTACAAAAGGATAATGTTTACGGCTGTCAGTTCCACCCCGAAAAAAGCGGAAATGTAGGACTTAGTATTTTAAAGGCTTTTTGCGAAAGGTAGTAAGAAAATGAGAATTTTTCCCGCAATAGATTCGTATGACGGTAAGGCGGTGCGCTTATATAAAGGCGATTATGAAAAAATGACCGTTTACAGCGAAAACCCTATAGAAATTGCCCGTGATTTTGAAAGCAAGGGCGCAAAATATATCCATATGGTGGATTTAGAGGGCGCTAAGGACGGTACAACACCCAATTTAAATATAGTAAAGCAAATAGCAAACGAAACCAAACTTTTTGTGGAAATCGGCGGCGGCATACGTTCGATAGAAACCGTAAAAACCTACCTCGAAAACGGAGTAGACCGTGTTATTTTAGGTACGGCGGCAGTAAACGACGAAGAATTTCTGAAAACAGCCGTTACGGAATACGGCGATAAAATTGCTGTAGGCGTGGATATTAAAGACGGTTTTGTAGCCATTAAAGGCTGGACAGAAAAATCTCAGTATAGCTGTAATGATTTCTGCAAAAAAATGCAGGATATAGGCGTAAAATACATAATCTGTACAGATATTTCAAAGGATGGCGCAATGCAGGGCACTAATAGAGAGCTTTACAAGGAGCTTTCCGAAAGGTTCAGCGTTAATATTACCGCATCGGGCGGAGTATCGAGTATTGAGGATATTAAAGCACTCCGAAAATTGGACCTTTACGGTGCTATTATCGGCAAGGCTTATTACATAGGCGCAATTGATTTAAAAGAGGCTCTGGAGGCGGCAGAATGATTACAAAAAGAATAATTCCCTGCCTTGACGTTAAAGACGGCAGGGTGGTAAAGGGAGTAAACTTTGAAAACCTTAATGACGTTTCCTCTCCCGTAGAATTGGGTAAATACTACAGCGACTGCGGAGCTGACGAATTGGTGTTTTACGATATTACCGCTTCCAGCGACGGCAGACGGCTTTTTACCGATATTTTGCGTCAGGTAGCCGAAAATATTTTTATACCCCTCACTGTCGGAGGAGGAATAAACACTCTCGACGATTTCGACCGTGTGCTTAAATGCGGTGCAGATAAGGTAAGCGTTAATTCGGGGGCAATTAAAAATCCCGATTTAATAAAGGCGGCGGCGCAGAAATACGGCAACCAATGTGTGGTTATTTCTGCGGATATTAAGCGTGTCGGCGGTGAATTCCACGTCTTTGCCAAAGGCGGCAGGGAGGATACCGGCATGGAGGGTATCAGCTGGATAAAGCGCTGTGTGGAAAACGGCGCAGGCGAGGTAGTGGTTAATTCCATTGATACCGACGGCGTTAAAAAAGGCTTTGATATCGAAATGCTAAAACGTGTTTGCGATACGGTAAATGTTCCTGTTATAGCCTCGGGCGGAGCAGGAAGTGCTGACGATTTTGTAACGCTTTTCAAGGAAATACCCGATATTGATGCAGGTCTTGCGGCATCTATATTCCACTTCGGTGAGGTTAAAATATCCGACCTTAAAAAAACTATGCGTGATAACGGAATAACAGTCCGTTTGTAAGGAGAGAAAATTATGATAAACATAGACGAATTAAAATTTGACGAGAACGGTCTAATTCCTGCCGTGGTAGTAGACAGTATTAGCCACAAGGTGCTGACTGTAGCCTATATGAATAAGGAAAGCCTTAAAATTTCAATAGAAAAGGAGCTTACCTGTTTTTACAGCCGTTCAAGAAAAGAGCTTTGGCTTAAAGGGGAAACCAGCGGAAATTATCAGCACATAGTATCTATTACTGCCGACTGCGATAATGATGCTTTGGTAATTGTAGTTGAAAAGGACGGTCCTGCCTGCCATACGGGAACAGACAGCTGCTTTACCAAAGAGGTATTTAAGAGTGAGAACCGCGGTGAATTTTCTATGGACGGTCTTTACGAGCTTTTGCAGGGCAGAAAGGACAATATGCCCGAAGGCTCATACACTACCTACCTTTTTTCTAAGGGTATAGATAAAATACTTAAAAAGGTAGGTGAGGAATCTACCGAGGTTATAATCGCCGCTAAGGCTGACGATAAGAAGGAAACAATTTACGAGATTGCCGACCTTGCCTATCACATTATGGTAATGATGGTGGAAATGGGCATTTCCGTTGAGGATGTAAAAAAGGAACTGGCTTCACGTCACGTTATTGACCACAAGGTCAAGCAGGAGAAAATGACAGGCGATGATAAAAAGTAATTTTCATACCCATACCGTCTTTTGTGACGGTGCAGACACTCCGGAGGAGCTTGTAAACGAGGCGGTTAAGAAAGGCTTTTTCGCCCTCGGATTTTCGGGTCACAGCTATTTTGAGCCTGACAGCGATGTTTGTATGGCGGAGATGGCAGCATCCCGTTACCGCCAATGCGTAAATCTCCTGAAAGATAGATATAAGGACAAAATTAAGATTTTGTGCGGTGTTGAACAGGACTATTATTCTGTTTCACACATAGGTGTTTATGACTATGTGATAGGCTCGGTACATAGCGTTTTAAAAAACGGAGTTTACCTGTCTGTAGACGCTTCGGCGGATACTTTTTCCCGTAATTTAAATGAATTTTACAGCGGTGATTTTGATGCCTTCGCTGAGGATTATTTTGCCCTTGTGGGCAACGTCGTAAATAAAACCAATGCCGATATAATAGGTCATTTTGATTTGATTTTAAAGTACAGCGGACACGTCGGCTACACACCTACGCCTCGGTTTTTAACGGCGGCTGAAAGGACAGTCGATAAGCTTATACCGTTTTCAAGACCCTTTGAAATCAATACCGGCGCTATGGCAAGGGGAGCAAGGGATGTACCGTACCCTATACCCGAAATTCTTAAAATGATAAAGGATAGGGGCGGAAAAATAGTATTTTCCAGCGACTGCCACGAGAAGTCAAGGCTAGATTTCGGTTTCGATATTGCAGAAGCGATTGCAAAGGAAATCGGCTTTACAGAGCACGGCATAATAACCGAAAAGGGTGTAGAATATATACCTATTTCAATTTAAAAAAGCAACCAACCGAAAATCATACCTCGGTTGGTTGCTTTTAATATAAATTGATTAACTCGTCGTTAATCATGATTTGCCGAAAACATCGGCATTCGCTGTAAATTTGCTGTGATTTATTGTTCGAATAGGGTGGCGAGCAAAAAAGTTCTTTATTTTTGCCTTGTGTTGTGATATAATCTATAATGTATATTTATACTATGGGAGGAAAGGCTTTATGCGGCAAAAAATCATCTGTTTAAGTTTGTGCTTTATGATGATATTTACCCTTTGCGGCTGTGATTTTATGACTGCCGATACAGCGGAATTACTGACTCCTCCCGAGCTTAGCGGTGACATGCATCCTATATCCGAGGTTGTAGAGGAAACTGCACCTGACGGGTATATAATGAAGTACCCCTCCCGTGGAAACTACCGCTCGGCGGTTATAAGGGAGGATATCAACGGAGACGGCTCTTTAGAGGCATTTGCCTTTTACAGCGTTACCGATAAAGATGTTATAACCATGTATATAAATGCCATTTGCCTCAGAGATGGTGAATGGACATCGGCTGCGGTACAGCAGATAGTAGCCGCAGGTGTGGACAAGGTGGAATTCTGTGACCTTGACCGTGACGGTGTAAAGGAAATACTTGTCGGCTGGCAGATTTACGGCACAAGCGAAATGCAGCTTGCCATATACAGCCTTGGCGAAAATGCTTTGACACAGCGAATATTTCAGCAGTATACCCACTTTACGGTTTGTGACCTTGACGAAAACGACATTAACGAGGTGCTTATAATAAAAACAGGCTCGGCAGAGCCTAACAATACCGCCGCACTTTATTCCCTTAACGAAAGCGGTGTTACCGCGATTTCCTCCTGTGAGCTGGACCGTTCGGTTAAAACGGTAAACGAGCCTGTGGTGGAGACCCTTTCTACAGGCAAGCCCGCCGTTTATATAGATATGATAAAGGGTGTCGGTGCGGTTACCGAGGTGCTGTTTATGGAAAAGGGAAGCCTTGTGAATCCTCTTTTCGATGCGCAAACCGGCGAGACTCTGGCAACGCTTCGCTCGGTATCCTTTAATATTCAGGATATTAACGGTGACGGTGTAATGGAAATTCCAGTGCAGCAGAGCGTGCCGTCGGTTGCACATTCGGACGTTAACGAAAAGCTGTACCTTACCGACTGGTGCTCCTTTAACGGTGAGGTACTGACCAACCAAATGACTGTTATGATGAATGTCAATGACGGGTATTATTTAACAATATCCCCTAAGCTTATAGGCAAAATCGCCGTGTTGAAGGATACCGAGAACCGCATAAGGGAGATATACAGCTATAACCCCGAGGATATGTCGGTAGGAACAAGCCTTTTGTATCTGAGGGCGGTGGACAAAGCCGATTGGGACAGCGGAGAATATAAAAATATCGGAGCTCAGGAAATTATGAATGACGGCAGTACCGTGTTCATCTGCAAAATTTCGGATACTGCGGCAGCACAGGGCTTTACTATCGAATATATACGGGCTAATTTTAAGCTTATTTGAATTGGAGTGTAATAATTGAAACGAATACTTATTGTTGAGGATGAGGCGGCAATACGTGAATTTGAGGCAATCAACCTTAAAAGGGTGGGCTATAACGTAGCAGAGGCAGGCTCGGGTGAGGAGGCTCTGGATATTTATGATAACGATGTCGAGGGCTTTGACATTGCTCTTTTGGATATTTCAATGCCTGGGATGGACGGTTTTGCACTCTGCAAGGAATTAAGAAAACGCAGTGAAACCTTAGGTATTATAATGCTTACCGCAAGAACACAGGAAATGGATAAAATAAGCGGTCTTATGATGGGGGCTGACGATTACATAACAAAGCCATTTAGCCCTACGGAGCTGTTAGCTCGTGTGGACTCACTTTACCGCCGTGTGGAAATGCACTCTGCAAAGCAGGCTGTAGCATCGTCGGATGATATTACCTTAGGCGAATTTACCCTGAATCTTAGAAGAAGAACACTTTTAAAATCGGGTGTAAACATAGAGCTTACACAGGTTGAATTTCAGATGATAGAGTACTTCTTTAATAATCCCGATACCGCCCTTGACCGTACCGATATTTTGAATAAGGTGTGGGGCAGTAACTATTTCGGCGAGGAAAAGATAGTTGACGTTAATATAAGACGTTTAAGAAAGAAAATTGAGGATAACCCGTCCGACCCAAAACGTCTCGTAACCGTTTGGGGTATGGGTTATAAGTGGAATTCACATTAAAACAGATATCAAAAATTTATGAAGGGAGCGGACAGTATGCAGCTTGAAATAAGATTTAAAAGCATAGCCGTAAGATGGTTTTTAAATATTTTTCTTATTGTAGCCGCCGTTATAGTGGTGGCGGTAGTTGCATTCTCCGCACTTTTCAGCTCTATTTATACTGAAAGAATAGAGGTATTGGCAACCGATTATGCCTATGAGTTTTATGCACTTTCGGGTACAGACTCTAAAACCTTTAAGGATACCGCTGTGGAAATAGCAGGGGAATTTCAGTATAAAAATAAAATCGAGGTACAGGTTATCGACCTTAACGGCCAAATTTTAGTATCCACCTCGGGCTTTCAGTCTGAAAACGAGCCTATGCCCGATTATTACAAGGCTAAGGAAAACGGCAGCTCGTCGGTGCTCAAAAGCACAACGCTGGACGGTGAGCCCATAATGGCAGGAACTACCGTTATTTACGGCTCTCAGGGCGAAAAACTCGGCGCTTACAGATGGATAACCTCTATGCGAGCCGCCAATAGAACTATGGGCAGCTTTGTAATAGCCGTAATTTTAGCGGCGGCGGCGGTTATGGCATTCTGCGCCTTTTCGGGACTGTTTTTTATAAAATCCATAGTCCGTCCCATAAGGGATGTCAGCAACATGGCAAGAAAGATTGCTATGGGCGATTTTGAATCGAGAATAAACATCAATAAAAATGACGAGATAGGCGAGCTGTGTGACACTATAAATTATATGGCGTCTGAATTAAGTCAGGCGCAAAATCTTAAAAATGACTTTATTTCCTCGGTGTCCCATGAGCTGAGAACCCCTTTAACGGCTATACGTGGCTGGGGTGAGACGGCGAAAATGTCCTTAGGTACAGACGAGGAGCTTGTAAGGCGTGGGCTTGATGTTGTGCTTAACGAAGCCGACCGCCTTTCGGGACTTGTAGAGGAGCTTTTGGACTTCTCACGTATAGAATCGGGTAGACTGTCGGTAGTATCCCAACCTCTTAATATTTCGCAGCTGCTTTCGGAGTCTGCCGATATGTATACCGAGCTTGCCCGTCAGCAGGGAATAGAGCTTATATTTACGCGCCCCAGCGAGGAATTGCAGGTTATGGGCGATGCCGACCGCCTGAAGCAGGTGTTTATCAATATTATAGACAATGCGGTAAAATATACCGAAAGCGGCGGTCAGGTGCTTATAAATCAGCTCCATGAGGAGGGCTGTGCCCGTATAGTTGTAAGTGATACGGGTGTAGGTATTCCGGCTCAGGATATTGACCGTGTTAAGGAAAAATTCTATAAGGCAAATAAGGTCGTCCGTGGGTCGGGTATAGGTCTTGCGGTGGCGGACGAAATTATAAAACAGCATCACGGACTTCTGTTTATAGAAAGTACCGAGGGTGTAGGCACTACGGCTACTATAGTTCTACCCCTTTACGAACCCGAGCCGATACCCGAAGCTGCTGATACACACAGAGACGAAACAAACTTACAGGAGGATGAAAATGGCTAAATACACCTCAATAGGAGGTCAGGCACTTATAGAGGGCATTATGATGAAAAGCCCCGAAAAGACAGCGCTTTCTGTCAGAATGCCTGACGGTACTGTAGACACTGAAATGCTTAAAAGCGAGTCTTTAAGACAAAAATATAAAATTTTGGCTCTGCCTGTTATAAGAGGCGTTGTAGGCTTCGGCGAGTCTATGGTTCAGGGCTATAAGGCTATGATGCTTTCCGCCGAAAAATCAGGCTTTACCGATTTGGAGGAGGGCGAAAAAAACGAAAAGGACGAGAAAAAGGAAAGCCGCCTTGTAAATATTATAATGGTAATAGGAACGGTACTTGGTGTTGATTTGGCGGTAGTGCTGTTTATGCTGTTGCCGAGACTTATAGTATCAGGCTTGCAGGCGCTTTTTAATACAGGATTTTCAAGATTAGTCCGTTCCTCAATAGAACAGCTTATAAAGCTTAGCGTATTCGTACTTTACGTGTGGCTGGTATCCTTTATGAAGGATATAAAGAGGGTATTTATGTACCACGGCGCCGAGCACAAGACTATTTTCTGCTACGAAAAGGGTCTTGAATTAACGGTCGAAAATGTTAGAAAGCAAAAGCGTTTTCACCCCCGTTGCGGCACTTCCTTTATGATACTTATGATACTTATAAGTATTGTCTTTTCTACTGTGGTACAGATGATTTTCCCCGATGTTTACAACGTTTACTGGCTGTGGGTAATTGTTAAAATACTTCTTATACCCTTAACCTGCGGTGTAGGCTTTGAGGTGCTCAAAATCTGCGGCAAGTACGATAATATTGTTACCCGTATAATATCAGCTCCCGGAATGTGGCTCCAAAGACTTACCACAAAGGAGCCTGAGGACAGTATGATTGAGGTCGCAATTATTGCTTTAAAGGCATGCGAGCCTGAAATACCGGATGTTGACAGAGCTGTTGATATTGAAAAGTAAGGTACCGAAATGACGATATTTGAAGCCTATAATACTACAAAGAAGAAGCTCGAGGCGGCAGGAATTGAGGATTACGTTTTCGAGGCAAAGCAGATAATAAAGCATATAACGGGATTTAATTCCGTGCAGATACTTAGTAGCTACAATAATAAGCTGACACAGTTTCAGGAAAATAATTTAACGGCAATAATTCATCAAAGGGAAATACGATATCCTTTGCAGTATATTTTCGGTGAATGGGATTTTTACGGTAGAAGCTTTTGTGTAGGTACGGGTGTACTGGTCCCCAGAGCCGACACCGAAACTGTAATTGATAAAAGCCTTGAGTACCTTAAAAATACAGAAAAGCCTAAAATACTGGATTTATGCGCCGGCAGCGGCTGTATAGGTATAACACTTGGTATGGAAGTGCTCGAAGCAGAGGTTTTAATGATTGAAAAATATCCCGAGGCTTTCCGCTATACTCTTAAAAACATTGAATGCAACAAAGCGGATAATGTCAAGGCTTTAATGGGTGATATCTTTGAAAGAGCAGGGGCAGAGGGTGAATATGACCTGATTGTAAGCAATCCGCCTTATATTCCCCAAGCTCAAATGAGCGAAATCTCGCCCGAAACAGCTTTCGAGCCCGAAACCGCCCTTCTTGCCGATGATAACGGTATGGAATTTTATAAGGCTATTATAGATGGTTATTCGGCAAGCCTTAAAAAAGGCGGTATGCTTATATTTGAAGTAGGTATAGGCGAAAGCGAGATAGTAGCAGAATTGTTGGAAAATGCAGGATATCACAATATAGAGATAAAAAAAGATTTAAATCATATAGACCGAGCAGTATCAGGAATAATGGAGGAATAGAAAATGGCTAAGGCACAGCAGACTAAAGCTCCTGTCAGGAGAGTGGAGGAAGAAGAAAAGCAAAAGGCGCTAAAGACCGCAATGGACCAAATCGAAAAGAAGTTCGGTAAGGGTGCGGTAATGCGCTTAGGTGAAAATGCCGCAATGAATGTTGAGCATATTAAAACAGGCTCACTTATGCTTGATATAGCGCTTGGTATCGGCGGTATTCCTAAGGGCAGAATAGTAGAAATCTATGGTCCCGAATCCTCCGGTAAAACTACTGTAGCACTGCACTGTGTGGCAGAGGCGCAAAAAGCAGGCGGTACTGCCGCATTTATCGACGTTGAGCATGCTCTCGACCCTGTGTATGCAGGCAATCTGGGTGTTGATATTGACAGCCTTTTGGTTTCTCAGCCCGATTCGGGTGAGCAGGCATTGGAAATTGCCGAGGCTCTTGTACGCTCGGGAGCGGTGGATATTATAGTTATTGACTCGGTAGCGGCATTAGTAACAAGAGCTGAAATCGACGGCGAAATGGGCGAAGCCCACGTAGGTCAGCTGGCACGTCTTATGTCACAGGCATTACGTAAGCTTGCAGGCGCACTTTCAAAATCCAACTGTGCGGCAATATTTATAAACCAGCTCCGTGAAAAGATAGGTGTTATGTACGGCAACCCCGAAACCACCCCCGGAGGCAGAGCTTTAAAGTTCTATTCAAGCGTTCGTATAGATGTACGCAAGGGCGAGCCTATTAAAGATGGCAGCGAGCTTATAGGTTCCCACACAAAGGCTAAAATAGTTAAAAATAAGGTGGCTCCGCCCTTTAAAATCGCCGAGTTTGATATTATGTATGGCAAGGGAATTTCCCACACAGGCGAAATTGTTGATGCAGGTGTAGAGCTTGGAATAATGAAAAAGTCGGGCGCATGGTTCTATTACGGCGAAACCCGCTTAGGTCAGGGAAGAGACAATGTTAAAAAGCTGTTTGAGGATAATCCTGAATTAGCCGCTGAAATCGAGGCTAAAATTATGGATGCCGTAAATGCAGGCGGCGAGATATCGGTAAGCGAACCTACAGGAGACGATGCTATCGAAATAATGCCTCAGGAGCCAACCGCCAGACCCCATAAAAGTGTAGATATTGATATTGCGGTTGACGAATAATGATAATAACCGCAATAAATAAGGATAAAAAGCATTTAACCAAAATTTCCCTTTCAAGCGGCGAGGAACTGCTTCTTGACAGCGATTTATGCGCCGAAAAGGCACTTAAATGCGGCATGGAGCTTGAAAGTGAAGAATTAAAGGAGCTTAAATACGAGTCGGATTATAAAAGGGCAAAATCAAGAGCGCTTTGGTATCTTGACCGTATGGACCATACCGAAAAAGCCCTTTTTGATAAGCTCATTAAAGCAGGCTTTAATAAAAGAGCTACGGCGGAGGTTATGGCGAATTTAGTAGAGTTCGGTCTCGTAGACGACCGCCGATATGCCGAAAGGTATGCTCAAAGACTAACGGAAAGCAATGTTTCCAAAAGGGAAGCCACCCATAAAATGTATCTTAAGGGCATACCTTATGATTTGGCAAAGGAAGTTTTGGACGAGCTCGATACTGATGAGGAATCTCAATTGGCAGAGCTTATCGAGAGGAAATATGCTTATAAATTAACTGGGGAAAATGGAACCGAAAAGGTTTTTTCCGCTTTGGTGAGACGTGGATTTTCCTACTCCGCTGTGAGAGCGGCACTTAAAAAATATAATGATGAGCTTGAATTTAGCGAGGAATATTAGATGTATAAGGTTTGTATGGTGTCCTTAGGCTGTCCCAAAAACCAAGTGGATGCCGAAATGATGCTGAAGTTACTTGAAAATGACGGTTTTGAAATTTGCGGCGAGGAGGCTCAGGCTGACGCTATAATTATAAACACCTGCGGATTTATCGAATCGGCAAAGGCGGAGGCTATTGAAAATATTTTAGAGGCTTCTCAGTATAAAAAGGACGGTAACTGTAAAGCACTTGTAGTTACAGGCTGTCTTGCAGAGCGATACCGTGACGATGTCACCGAGGAAATTCCTGAGGTGGATGTATGCGTAGGAATTGGCTCTAATGATAAAATTGCCGAAATAGTTAAGAATGCTATTGAGGGTAAAAAGGGTAATTTCTACGGTGAAAAGAACGAGCTTAATTTAAATAATGACCGTATTTTAGGGGGCTACCCCTTTAGCACCTATTTAAAAATAGGTGACGGATGCGATAACTGCTGTACCTACTGCGCAATACCTAAAATCCGTGGCAGAATGAGAAGCAGAACTATTGAGGATTGTGTTAATGAGGCTAAAAAATTAGCCGATAAGGGTGTTACCGAGCTTATAGTTGTAGCTCAGGATACTACCGCCTACGGTGAGGATATTTACGGCGAATCAAAACTGCCTGAACTGCTTACCGAGCTTTGTAAAATAGAGGGACTTCATTGGATACGCACCCTTTACACCTATCCTGACCGTATAACAGACAAATTGCTTGATACCATAGCAAGGGAACAAAAGCTTGTAAAATACCTTGATATTCCTTTACAGCACGTAAATGGCGAAATACTAAAGCGTATGAACCGCAAGGGCGATTGTGAGAGTCTTTCGGATTTGATAGATAAAATAAGGGTAAAAATTCCCGATATTACTTTGAGAACAACACTTATCACAGGCTTCCCCGGGGAGACCGAGGAGCAGTTCTGCGAAATGGCAGAGTTTGTTAAGGAAAAACGGTTTGACAGACTTGGTTGCTTTACCTATTCTGCGGAGGAGGGTACTCTTGCGGCTGAATTCCCCGACCAGATAGACGAGCAGGTAAAAGCCGACCGAATGGAAAACATAATGGAGCTTCAAATGACTATTTCCGCCGAGAAAAACGAGGAAAAGGCAGGAACGGTTACCGAGGTGCTCATAGAAGGCTGGGACGATTATATTAAATGCTATTTCGGCAGAACCGCCGCCGATGCACCCGAGGTTGACGGAAAGATATTCTTTATGTCCTCTCGCCCTTTAAAAATCGGGGAATATGTAAATGTCAGAATAAACGACTGCTTAGATTACGACTTGTTAGGAGAGTTAGAGGAATGAACACACCGAATAAATTAACTATTGCACGAATTATCGCTACACCCTTATTTATGGCGGCTTTAATGATAGAGTTTCCCTATCATTACACCGTAGCCCTTGTGCTTTTTATCGCCGCATCGCTTACCGATATGATAGATGGCAAAATGGCAAGAAAATATAACCTTGTTACCGATTTCGGTAAGTTTTTAGACCCGCTGGCAGACAAGATGCTCACCACCGCCGCATTTTTGGGCTTTATAAAAATGGGTATCGGCTGGCAGATAACATGGATAGCCTTTATAGTTCTTTTCAGAGAATTTATGGTGTCCTCTATAAGACTTGTAGTTGTGTCCTCAGGCGGAAAGGTTATAGCTGCTAATATGTGGGGTAAATGCAAAACCGTAAGCCAGATGCTTGGTATTATATTCGCCCTATTCTCTTATGCGCTTATAGCCGATTTCGGAATAAATAATGCGGTGTTTGTTGATATCTGCAATATTATTATAAGTGTACTTTTCTGGATTTCTGCCGTATTATGTATTATATCGGGCGCAATTTATTTGATAGAAAGTAAGGATTATATCGACCCTACTAAATAATAAAATAGGTGGTTATCGGTTTGTTTGAGAGATTAAAAGAGGATGTAAATGCCGTAAGGGATAGAGACCCTGCCGCACGCTCATTTTTAGAGGTTTTGCTCCTTTACCCCGGTGTTAAGGCTATACGTATGCACCGCCGAGCGCATTTTTACTATACCCACGGACTGCACTTTTTGGCTCGCTGGGTTTCCCAAAGGGCAGTAAGAAAAACAGGAATAGAAATTCATCCTGGTGCTACAATAGGACGAAGACTTGTTATAGACCACGGTACGGGTATCGTTATAGGCGAGACCACCGAAATAGGTGACGATGTGCTTATTTATCAGGGTGTTACCTTGGGAGGTACGGGTAAGGATACGGGAAAACGCCACCCGACAATAGGCAATAACGTTATGATAAGCGCCGGTGCTAAGGTTTTAGGTCCATTTAAGATAGGGGATAATTCCCGTGTGGCGGCAGGTGCTGTGGTTTTAGAGGAAGTACCCCCTAATTCTACGGTTGTGGGTGTGCCTGCACGTGTTGTCCGTCAGGACGGTAAAAAGGTCGGCTGTTCCCATGCTCTTGACCAGATACACATACCAGACCCTGTCAAACAAAAAATGGAATGTCTCGAAGCCCGTATAGCCGAGCTTGAAACGAAATTAACTAAGGAGTCAGAAAGATGAAAATTTTCAATACCCTTACTCGCAGTAAGGACGAATTTAAGCCTATAAATGAGGGTGAAGTAAAAATTTACGCCTGCGGTCCAACCGTGTATAACTATATTCACATCGGAAATGCAAGACCTCTTTGTGTTTTCGATGTTCTGCGTCGTTATTTTGAATGGCGAGGCTACAACGTAAATTTTGTTCAGAACTTTACCGATATTGACGATAAGCTTATCAAAAAGGCAAACGAGGAGGGGATAACCGTACCCGAGGTTGCCGAAAGATACATTAAGGAGTTTTGGGTAGATGCTAAGGGTCTTAACGTTCGTGAGGCTACCGTTCACCCAAGAGCTACTGAAAACATAGTGGAAATTCAGGGTATTATTTCCTCCCTTATGGAAAACGGCTATGCCTATGAAGCAGGGGGAGATGTTTACTACAGAGCCAAGAAGTTCGGCGGCTACGGTAAGCTTTCCCACCAGCCTTTGGAGGATTTGGAGGCAGGCGCCAGAATTGAAACAGGCGATATTAAGGAAGATCCTATGGATTTCTGCCTTTGGAAGGGTGCAAAACCAGGTGAACCCTATTGGGAGTCCCCGTGGGGTAAAGGCAGACCCGGCTGGCATATTGAGTGTTCAGCTATGGCAGGACGTTATCTCGGCAAGACCATTGACATTCATTGCGGCGGCTTAGACCTTATATTCCCCCACCACGAAAACGAAATTGCCCAAAGCGAGGCGGCAAACGGCTGTGATTTTGCCCACTACTGGATGCATAACGGCTTTATAAATGTTGACAATCATAAGATGTCAAAATCCTTAAATAACTTCTTTACCGTGCGTGACGTTGCCGAAAAGTACGGCTATGAGCCGATACGTTATTTCCTCGTTTCTTCTCAGTACAGAAGCCCCATTAACTATTCGGTTGATATTATCGAGCAGGCAAAGAACTCTTTAGAGCGTCTTTACACCTGCCGTGATAATATTGATTTTGCCCTTAAAAATGCTACCGATGGGGGAGAAATTCCTGCCTTTATAGAGGAACACAAGAACGAATTTATCACCGCTATGGATGATGACCTTAACACCGCTGATGCATTAGCCGCAATATTTATGCTCGTTCGTGATATCAATACCGCTATTGCAAACGGTGCAGGAAAAGCCGCATTAGAGGCTATGGCTGATATTTTTGATCAGTTAACAGGTGTGTTGGGTCTTGTTTACAACAGAAAGACTGACAGTCTTGACAGCGAGGTTGAGGAGCTTATCGAAAAGCGTACCGCCGCCCGTAAGGCTAAGGATTTTAAGACTGCCGACGAAATACGTGATAAATTAAAGGAAATGGGTATTACCTTGGAGGATACCCCACAAGGCGTAAAATGGAGCAGAAGCTAAAGCGTGAGCCTTTAGGCAAAGGTTTTTATGTAAATGTGACACCGCATCATACCTTTGGTACCGATGCGGTTGTACTTACTCATTTTGCAAGCCCTAAAACGAAGGACAAGCTTGTTGATTTAGGTACGGGCTGCGGTATAGTTCCTCTTTTAATGCTAAGGGATGATGCTATAAATCAGGCTGTTGGTGTTGATATCAGCAGGGAGGCTATCTACTTAGCCCAAAAAACCGTGGACGAGCTTGAAATCACAAATTTTACGGTACTAAACAGCGACCTTAAAGAGCTTAAGGGTAAGGTGGAATTTGGCTGTCATACCTTAGTTACCTGCAATCCACCCTATAAAGCGCCCAATGCAGGGCTTAAAAATCCCGATATGGTTGAAAGCGTAGCACGACACGAAGTGGCATGCACTTTAGAGGATATTATAGCGGTCTCTGCTAAGCTTTTACAGACAGGCGGCAGACTTTGTATGTGCCACCGACCCGAAAGACTTTCAGAGCTTATTTGCCTTATGAGTAAATATAAGGTTGAGCCTAAAAGACTTAGACTTGTGTGTCAGCGAAAAGGCGAGGAGCCGTGGCTCGTCCTCGTAGAGGGCAGACGGTGCGGAAAAAAGGGAATGAGAATAGAACCTACTCTGTATGTAGAGGAGAACGGCGAATTTTCCCCCGAAATGATAAAAATTTACGGTCCGTATAAGGAGGCATATCTATAGTGAGCGGAAAATTATATGTTGTAGGTACGCCTATAGGAAATCTCGGAGATTTCAGTCCCAGAGCGGTTGAAACTCTCGAAAAAGCCGATTTTATCGCTGCGGAGGATACCCGTGTTACCGTAAAGCTTTTAAATCATTTCGGCATAAAAAAAGAAATGTTAAGCTATTACGAGCATAATAAAAATTCCAAGGGTAATCTTATAATTGAAAGAATGTTAAAGGGGGAAAGCTGTGCTTTAGTGTCGGACGCAGGCATGCCTGCAATATCCGACCCCGGCGAGGATTTGGTAAGAAAATCACGGGAAAACGGCATTGAAATCGAATCGGTGCCCGGCCCCAGCGCCCTCATAACAGCACTAAGTATTTCGGGTATGCCGTCGGGCAGATTTTGCTTTGAAGGCTTTTTGTCAATGAATAAGATAAGCCGCCGTGAGCATTTGGACTCCCTTAAAAACGAAAAGCGCACCATGATTTTTTATGAAGCGCCCCATAAGCTTATGGCAACCTTGAACGATTTTCTAAAATACTTCGGTGACAGGGAAATAGCCATTGTAAGGGAGCTTACCAAAATCCACGAAACGGTTTTTAAAACCACCCTTTCGGGTGCAATCGGCTATTATACCGAAAATGCTCCTAAAGGTGAGTTTGTAATTATTATAAACGGAAAAAGTGACGAAGTAAAGGAATACACTTTAGATGACGCTGTAGAAATCGCCAAAAGGCTTATTTCGGAGGGACAGTCCACCTCCTTTGCCGCTAAAGAGGCTTCGGCGGTTACAGGTATTAAAAAAGGCGAGATTTATAAAATGATATTAGAGTGATGAGGTGTTGACGTGAGTGACGGCTCAAAGCATGAGAAAAAAGATTTAAAAGCACCTGAAATTTCACCCTCGGGTAAGAAAAAACGTTATATAATACTTTCCGTAATTTTAGCTGTTGTAGTTCTGCTTGTGGGACTGGGCTTATATTTTGTAAAGGACTATTTTTCCTACAACTATAACGAAATAACCGAAGAACCCGAACAGTTAGGCTTCGAGGAGGTTAAGGATGAGCGTATTATAAATATAGCCCTTTTCGGTCTTGATACCCGCTCTCCTGACTCCTTTGACGGTAGGTCGGATGCTATTATGATATTAAGCATCAATGCGGGAACAAGCGAAATAAAGCTTATTTCGGTAATGCGTGATTCATTAGTGCCCATTGAGAAAAATGGGAATACCTCTTATAATAAGATAAACAGTGCATATGCTTCGGGCGGACCCGAGCTTGCAATTAAGACCCTTAACACCATTTTTGATTTAGATATTTCGGAATATGTTTCGGTAAACTTTTTTAAGCTCGCTGATATTATCGACCTTGTGGGCGGAATAGAAGCTACTTTGACCGATAGTGAGATATATTATGTTAATGCAAGCGTAGGCGAGATATGCGGCGTTTTGGGCCTTAATGTGGAAGAATATAAGGTTTCTTCATCGGGAACACAGCACCTTAACGGTATTCAGGCTACTGCCTATGCACGTATACGTTATACTGCCAACATAGAGGGCACAACTAATGATTACGGCAGAACCGACCGCCAGCGCTATGTTATGGAGCAGCTTTTAAATAAAGTAATGGCTATGGAAAAAACTCAGTACATTAAGCTTATAAAGCCTATTCTTTCAAGCTGTGAAACCTCCCTTACCTACGGCGAGGTTTTCGATGTTGCGGTAAACGTTTTAGCCTCTAAGCCCACCTTTGAGGATGCCCGTGTACCTCAGCAGGATTTTCTTATGCCATCACCTAATGCAGGGGTAGGCTCGGTGGTTTATTATGACCTTAATTTTGCCGCTAAGCTTATACATGCATTTATTTATGAGGATATTTCACCCGAAAGCTTTATTGAAACCAACGGAATAGAAAAGTATGATTGGTACAGCGGAGGCTTTACTCCGCCGAGTATTGATGATGAAACAGAAAAAAGTAGTACGGATAACGGTACTGCCGAGGAATGAAAAATGAAATCTATTTGTGAAAACTGCGCTAATTATGTTTACGATGACGAATGTGACTGCTATTGCTGTGAATCTGAACTTGACGAGGACGAAATGCAGAAATTCATCACAAGAAAGACGGAAAACTGTCCCTATTTCAACTTTTATGACGAGTATTCCGTTGTAAGAAAACAGAATTGAGGTGCGGTAATGTTTGGAATTTATATTGTAATAAGTGCTGTTTTGGTAGTATTGCTTAATAATTTTTTTGATATATTCAGCCTTTCCCATTCGTGGTGGCTGACACCGCTATTATTAGTGGCTTTTGTATTTGGCTTTGTAATTCTGCACGGTTTGGCTATACTTATTATGATATTTACAGCCAACCTCAAAAAGCCTCCTAAGGGCACAAAGCTTTTCAGATTTTTTATAAAAACAGCTCTGCCCTTTGTTTTAAGGGTGGTACGTGTGGAAGTGGAAACTGAAGGTACGGAAAAGCTGCCGCAGAATACACCCGTGCTTGTGGTGTGCAATCATCAGCATGATTTCGATCCCGTTATAATGTATTCCGTTTTCCCCGATGCGCATTTGGCATTTATAGGCAAAAAGGATATTTATGATGAAAGACCCGTTATTGCCCGTGCTATGCATAGATTAGAGTGCCTGCCTATTGACAGGGAAAATGACCGTGAAGCCGCAAAGACGATTATAAAGGCTATTAAAATGCTTAAAGACGGCGTTGCCTCTATCGGCTTGTTCCCCGAGGGGTATGTCAGCAAATCCTGCGAGCTTTTACCCTTTAGAAACGGCTCTTTAAAGATTGCTCTTAAATCTCAGGTGCCTGTCGCTGTTTGCGTTATAAACAATACAAGGGAAATAGCCAAGAACTTTTTCCGACGCAAAACCAAGATACAGTTCAGACTTTTAGATGTAATCACCCCTGATAGGTACGAGGGTATGCACACGGCGGAATTAGGCGAAATTATACATAACCAAATGCAGACTGCATTGGACGAAATAAGAAAATAAATTTAATACATAAATTACCGTAGGGGCCGCCGAGAATGACGGTCCCTATAAAATTATAATTTTTTCCCTGTTTTTATGTGCGGTAACTGCAAATAATAACAGGGAGGTGAAAAAATTGAAAAAGAGTAAAGAAAAAGAAATAAAGCCTGTTATGGATATATCATCATCCCCCACAGGCGGACTTCCCGGAACGGCTATTGATATGGTAAATAACTACGGCACCTATGAAATTCAGCCTACTGCTCAGACCGATAATCAGTATCCTTGCATAGCTCAAGGCTATAATCCGAAAATAGTAAAACGTGACGGAGAAAACCGTCACAGTAAAAACGACAGATGGGATAAATGAATTTATAGCAGTTAAAACTTGACAAATTCCCCGAAAAGCTTTATAATACGCATGTGTATAATACATTATTACTGCATTTTTGGAGGAATTGAAAAGTATGATTAGTGCAGGCGATTTCAGAAACGGCGTAACCTTTGAGGAGGACGGCAACGTACTTCAGGTCGTTGAATTCCAGCATGTAAAGCCCGGTAAAGGTGCCGCTTTTGTTAGAACTAAGGTAAAGAACGTAATTACCGGTTCGGTTGTTGAAAAGAGCTACAACCCCACCGCTAAGTTCCCTACAGCTTTTGTTGAGAGAAAGGATATGGAATACTCCTATAGCGACGGTGACCTTTATTACTTCATGGATCAGGAAACCTATGATATGGTTCCGATTAACGGCAGTGAGCTTGGCGACAATTTCAAGTTCGTAAAGGAAAACATGGTTTGCAAAATTCTTTCCTACAAGGGTAAGGTTTTCGGTGTCGAGCCTCCTACATTCGTAGAGCTTCAGATTACCGCTACCGACCCCGGTTTTGCCGGAAACACCGCCACCAATGCTACAAAGCCCGCTACAATTGAAACCGGTGCGGAGATTCGTGTACCCCTCTTTATCAACGAGGGCGATATGGTTCGTATCGACACACGTACCGGTGAATATATGGAACGTGCATAATCCCATATTTTAAGGAGGATTTTTGTAATGGATATTTGTGAAAAGATTGCTTATATCAAGGGTTTGGCTGAGGGTCTTTCTCTTGACGAAACCACTAAAGAAGGCAAAATACTTGCCGCTGTTATCGACCTTTTAGCCGATATCACCGAGGAAATTTGTGACATTGAGGACGGCTGTGACGCAATGTTAGAGCAAATCGACGCTGTTGACGAGGACCTTTCCTCTGTAGAGGAAATCATCTACGGCGATGATGATTGCGACTGCTGTGACTGTGATGACGATTGCGACTGCAATGATGATGAGGTTTACGAAATTGAGTGTCCTGCTTGCAATGATGTCATCTATCTTGATGCGGACATGCTTGCCGAGGAAGGTATGACCTGCCCCAACTGCGGCACCGATTTAGAATTCGACTTTGATTGCGACTGTGATTGCGACTGTGATTGCTGCGGCGAGGAAAGCGAAGAGGAATAATTTAAGTTTTTTAAAAGGCGGCGGGAGAGTTTTACTTTCTCGTTGCCTTTTTGTATAAAGGACTGAAAAAATGACCGAAACCAAGCCTAAACTTCAATATGAAACCAATACCCAAAGGCAAAACGTATTACCTGTTATAATAGTTGCCGCAGGTAATTCAACCCGCATGCAGGGGACAAATAAGCAGTTTTCAGAGCTTAGCGGTATACCTGTAATTATAAGAACTTTGCTGGCTTTCGAGAGCTGTGATATGATTTCGAGAATAATCCTCGTCACCCGTACTGAGGATATTTTCAGTCTGCAAATGCTGGGTACAAAATACGGTATTTCAAAGCTCACCGATATTGTCTGCGGCGGAAATTCCCGTCAGGAGTCGGTGCTTAAGGGCTTTGCAAGAATAGCGACAGATGAAAAAAATGTCCTCATTCATGACGGTGCAAGACCCCTTGTGACCGATGAAATAATCCGCCGTGTAGCAGAGGGACTTATAAACCACATGGCGGTGACCTGTGCCGTAAAGCTAAAGGACACCGTAAAGCAGGTGGACGAAAAGGGTAAGGTTATAACAACACCTGACAGGAGCAGTCTCGTATCTGTCCAGACTCCGCAGGGAGTACGAAAGGACGAATATCTTAATGCCGTCCAAAAGGCAGAGGATGTATCGGTCTTTACAGACGATATGTCGGTAATGGAGTCGGCAGGGTATGAGGTCTACACCGTAGAGGGCAACTACAAAAACATAAAGATAACCACACCTGAGGATATCGCCGTAGCGCAGGCACTTTTAGAGGAGGAAACCTTATGAGAATAGGTCACGGATATGATGTTCACCGCTTTGCTGAGGGCAGACCTCTTATTTTAGGCGGTGTTACCGTTCCATATGAAAAGGGTCTTTTGGGTCATTCTGATGCCGACGTTCTTTTGCATGCTGTATGTGATGCTCTTTTAGGTGCGGCGGCTTTAGGTGACATAGGAAAGCATTTTCCCGATAATGATGATACATTTAAGAATATCGACAGTAGGATTTTACTTCGCCGTGTAGCCGATTTGATAGCCGAAAAGGGCTACAAAACAGTAAATATTGATGCTACGGTTATAGCCCAAAAGCCAAAGCTTGCAAAATTCATTCCCGAAATGGTAAGCAATATTGCCGCCGACTGCGGGGTACCTGTAGAATGTGTAAATGTTAAAGCCACCACAGAGGAGGGCTTGGGCTTTACAGGGGAATTGCTCGGAATAAGTGCCCATGCAGTCTGCATAATAGAGTAATATCCGCACCGTTTCCCTCATAGATTTATATGGGGGAATACTATGAAATTTTTTGTTACCTTATCCAAAAAAAATCTTGTAATAATAACGGCACTTGCTGTAATGTCTCTCTTAATTGCAGGAGGCTTTTACTCGGCAGGGGCAGGGAAAATTGACGGCTCTACCAATGATTTAAGGGTAGAATATATAAAAAGTCTCGGCTACGAGGTAAACGAAACCGCCGTTTCAAATAAGGAAATAACCGTACCGCAGGAATTCGGAGATGTTTACTCACAGTATAACGAAATTCAAAAGCAGGCAGGGTTCGATTTGTCCCGTCATAAGGGCGAAAAGGCATACGTCTATAGCTATGAACTGACCTTTGACAGTGAAACACAGGTGCATCTTATAGTATCCGACGGCACGGTAATAGGCGGTGATATAGCCGAAATAAGGCTGGACGGTGAAATGAAACCTCTAAAGGAAAAATAAATGAATAAACAAAGATTAGATAAAATAATATCAACACAGTTTAATATTTCCCGAAAGGATGCTCGCAGGGACATAAAGATAGGCAAGGTTACCGTAGACGGCAAAACGGTAAAGGATTTCGGCTTTCAGGCCGACCCCGAAGCTGCTCTGATAGAATATATGGGACAGGCGCTCTGCTATAAAGAGCACCTTTACCTTGTTATGAACAAGCCCAAAGGTGTAATATCTGCATCATTGGACAAGTCACGTGAAACCGTAGTGGATTTAGTGCCCGAGCCTTTAAGGCGTCAGGGGCTTTTTCCTGTAGGCAGGCTCGACCGTGACACAACGGGACTTTTGATTATTACCGATGACGGTGATTTTGCTCACAGTCTTTTGTCACCTAAAAAGGAGATATTTAAAACCTATGAAGCCGAGCTTGACGGTAAGGTTACAGAAGAAATGTGCAAAATTTTTGCAGACGGTATCACACTTGCAGACGGTACCTTGTGCCGAAAAGCAGAGCTTAAGCCGATGGGTGAATGTAAGGCGGAAATTAAAATTTGTGAGGGCAGATACCACCAGATAAAGCGCATGTTCGGCGTGGTGAATTTAGGTGTAAATGAGCTTAAAAGGGTGGCAGTAGGCGGATTTTTTCTCCCTGAAAATTTAAAATCGGGCGAGTGCCGTGAGCTGACAAATAGTGAAATTAACGCTATATTCACGGACTGTTAACAACTTTTTGTACATGATATGCATATTAAACAAAACATTCTAATCAAGTTTGGATATAATTAGAATAGCAATTTTTTGAAAACTTTGTTATAATACCAAAGTAAAAGCGTATACCACGTTTATTTTTAGGAGGCTGCAGTATGGCAAGTTTATCATTACGTAATGTTTACAAAAGATATCCCGGCGGCGTAACAGCTGTTTCGGATTTCAACCTTGAGATTAAGGATAAAGAATTTATAATCCTTGTTGGTCCTTCCGGTTGCGGTAAGTCTACAACCCTTCGTATGGTTGCAGGTCTTGAAGAAATTTCCGAGGGTGAGGTTTACATAGGCGACCGTCTGGTTAACGATGTTGCTCCTAAGGACCGTGACATTGCAATGGTTTTCCAGAACTATGCTCTTTATCCCCATATGACAGTATTCGACAACATGGCTTTCGGTCTTAAGCTTCGCAAAACTCCGAAGGATGAGATTAAGCGCCGTGTTGAGGAGGCTGCCCGTATCCTCGATATTTCACACCTTTTAGAGCGTAAGCCGAAGGCTCTTTCCGGTGGTCAGCGTCAGCGTGTAGCACTTGGTCGTGCTATCGTTCGTGAGCCTAAGGTATTCTTACTTGACGAGCCGCTTTCCAACTTGGATGCTAAGCTCCGTGCACAGATGCGTACCGAGATTTCTAAGCTCCACCAGAGATTGGGTACAACCTTTATCTACGTTACCCATGACCAGACCGAGGCTATGACAATGGGTACCCGTATCGTTGTTATGAAGAGCGGTCTTGTTCAGCAGGTTGATACTCCTCAGAACCTTTATCTCTATCCCTGCAACCTTTTCGTTGCCGGATTTATCGGTTCTCCCCAGATGAACTTCATCGAGGCTAAGCTTCTTAAGGAAGGCTCTGACTTCTATGTAGAGTTCGGTTCAGAGGATACCAAGACCCGTGCAGGTGTTAAGTATAAGATTAAGTTACCGGCTGACAAGAACAAAAAGGATTGCCTTGTTCCTTATGTTGATAAGGAAGTTATCATGGGTATCCGTCCCGAGAATGTTCACAACGAGGAAGACCTCATTGCTGCTTATAAGGACGGTATTGTTGAGGCTAACGTTGAGGTTACCGAGCTTATGGGTGCTGAGACATACCTCTACATGAACTGTGAGGGTCAGGCTATCAACGCACGTGTTGCTCCTACCAACACTGCTAAGCCCGGCGACAAGATTCAGATTGCTATCGAGCCCGAAAAGATTCACCTCTTTGATAAGGATACCGAAATCACAATCTGCAACTAATATGTATTACGAAAGGCTGTTTCACCGCAAAGTGAAACAGCCTTTTTTCGGTTTTATCAATTGTTTTGGCTGAAAATAAAAACCACTAGTTCAACTAGTGGTTTTCTCCACCCCTAGAAGGGGTGATTACTGGCTAAGCCCCTGAAAGGGGCCTCTGATGTTTAGCAGCGCATTACTTTTTCGGGCAGCCGCTCACGTGCGGCTGTCTTTTTTCGCCTACTGCTTCTTGCTACCCGTAAACGGGTCTATGTATTCTTTTATACTTATCTGCTCTGCCATATAATCATCTTCCAATTGTTTCCTGATATATTCGGCAATAGCTTTTTTGTTTCGACCGACCGTATCCACATAATATCCTCTACACCAAAAACTCCTTGACCCATATTTATACTTTAAATGTGCGTGTCGGTCGAAAATCATCAGCGTACTTTTACCCTTGAGATATCCCATAAACTGTGCTATACTTATATGCGGTGGGATACTTACCAGCATATGTATGTGGTCGGGACACGCTTCTGCTTCTATGATTACTACATCTTTTTGCTCACACAATTTTCTCAGTATTTCCCCTATATCTCTTTTTATTTGTCCATATATTTCTTTTCTCCTATATTTGGGTGCAAAAACTATATGGTACTGACATCTATACTTTGAATGTGAACTACTTCTTATCTCATTATTATTTTCTTTCATTTGAAAAACCTCCTGTATTTTAGTAATGCGGCTGCCAAACCACTACTATTATACACGAGGTTCTTCTTTTATCTTAGTCTTTTTCGGGCTTGCTTCTAGCTCGCCCTTTCTATTGTAGCTCCGCTCGTTTTTTGCTCCCCCAGTAGAACTGGGGGATTATATGGTTACCCATGAAGAAAACCTTGTAATCGTGATGATTACAAGGTTTTTCTTTGGTTGCGGAGGCTGGACTTGAACCAACGACCTTCGGG